>JAWLFD010000247.1:0-3390 GCA_041685745.1 Wenzhouxiangella sp. | reverse complement strand
TTCATCCAGGCCGAACATCGCGGCCATTCCGGCATCGTCTACTGCTTTTCGCGCAAGCGCACCGAGCAGACCGCGGCCTTCCTGTACCAGAACGGCCTGACCGCCCTGCCCTACCACGCGGGCTTGAGCCCGGAGGAACGCCAGGCCCACCAGGACCGCTTCATCAGCGAGGACGGGGTCATCATCTGCGCAACCATCGCGTTCGGCATGGGCATCGACAAGCCCGACGTGCGCTTCGTCGCCCACCTCGATCTGCCGCGCTCGATCGAGGCCTACTACCAGGAAACCGGCCGGGCCGGGCGCGACGGTCTGCCGGCCGACGCCTGGATGGTCTACAGCCTGGCCGACATCGTCCAGATCCGCCAGATGCAGGCCAATTCCAGCGCGCCCGAGGCCCAGCAGCGACTCGAGCGCGAGCGTCTCGAAGCCCTGCTGGCCTACTGCGAGCACCCCGGCTGTCGCCGCCCGCCGCTGCTGAGCTATTTCGACGAGGACCATCCCGGCGCCTGCGGCCGCTGCGACAACTGCCTCCACCCGCCCGAGACCTGGGACGCCACCGAGGCCGCGCGCAAGGCGCTGTCGTGCGTCTATCGCACCGGCCAGCGCTTCGGCGCCGGGCACGTGGTCGACGTGTTGCTCGGCAACGCCACCGACCGGATCACGGCTCTGGGCCACGACCGCTTGAGCACCTTCGGAATCGGCGCCGACCTGGATCGCAGAGCCTGGCAGTCGGTGCTGCGCCAGCTCCTGGCCCTGGGTCACCTGCAGCCCGACCCGGCCGGGCACGGTGGACTGCAGTTAAGCGAACGCTGCCGGCCCTTGCTCAAGGGCGAGCACCGCGTGCAGCTCCGTCGCGATGCCGTACCCTTGAGGCGAAAACGTGCCGCCGGCAGCCGGGTCGAAATCGACACCGACTCGCCCGACTGGCAGGCGCTCAGGCACTGGCGGCTGGAAACCGCGCGCGAGCAGGGCGTGCCACCCTACGTGATCTTCCATGACGCCACCCTGGCCGCCATCCTGGAGGCCCGACCGCAAACGCTGGCCGAACTGGCCCAGGTCACCGGCGTGGGTCAGCACAAGCTCGATCAGTACGGCAGCGAGGTCCTCGACGTCATCGCCGCCCTGTAGCAACTAGCAACGCCTTTCAGCGGTCGATCTTGCGCGCTGTCTCCAGGTAGACCTCGCCGCGTTCCTTGACGGTTTCGCCGTCGTTGCGCTCGGAGGCCAGGTGGACTTCCTCGAGCACTTCGGCCAGTTCTTCCATCTCGTCGCGGATCTTTTCCAGGGCGTTTTCCAGGGTGTAGGTCAGTTGGTGCACCTCGAAAACCGCCTGGGTATCGGGGCTGTCCTGGCTGATGATTTCGGCCAGCCGCGCGTTGGCTTCGCTGAAGTTTTCCAGGGCTTCTTCCAGGGTGCGCGAGGGCTCGCCCTCGAAATGGTCGGCCCGGTCGTCATCATCGTCCGAGGCCAGGGCCAGCGGAATCAGCGTGGCGAGGAGAAGCAGCAGGAAAAGTCGAGAAAATACGGACATGGTCGAACTCCTTGACAAGGCAAAGGTGGGGTATACCCAGCATAACAGTCATATGCGCAATTCCTGATGCGCGATTCCACTATCATTTGATTTTCCTCCACGCGGACTGTCCTGACCTGCCATGCGCATCTTTTCTTTCTTCCTGACCGGTCTGCTGCTGGCCGCCGGCGTTGCCGCCCAGACCCTGAGCATTCCGGAAATCCATGGCGATGGCCGCGTGCCGGCCGTCCGGAATCAGGACATCACCACCCAGGGCATCGTCACCCTGGTGCTCGAAGACCGCTTCTGGATTCAGGACCCCGGCAGCATCAGCCGTGCCGGCCTGCTGGTACTCACCGAGGGTCGGCCGGCGGTCCGGCGCGGCGACCGGGTCGCCGTGCGCGGGCTGCTGGAACACCATCTTCCGGACAATCGCCCGGCCGACCTGGCCGTCGCCCGCATGACCCGGCCGAATGTCGAGGTGATCGCCTCCGGCCAGCCGCTTCCGGACCCGGTACAGATCGGCGCCGAAGGGATCGACGTCCCCGCCGAACTGGCGCCCGCCCGATTCGACCGGCCGCTGCAGGCAGACCACAACGCCATCGACTTCTGGACCGCGCTGTTGGGGATGCGCGTTTCCCTGCCGGTCACGCGCGTGGTCGGCCCGACCAGCCGCTTCCACGAAACCTGGGTTATCGCCAGCGACGACCATCGCAACCTCGGTCCCCACGCCACCGTCGCCGCCGCGCCGGGGGACTTCAACCCCGAGCGCATCCTGGTCCAGTCCAACCCGCTGCTGCTGCCGGAGTTCCCCGATCCGGCCGCCGTCGGCGACGCGCTGGCGCCGGTGACCGGCATCGTCGACTACCGCTTCGGCAATTTCCGCGTCGTTGCCGAGCACGCGCTCCGGCGCCTGCCCGGCGAGCCGACAGCAATCCGCAGTCGCCTCCACGGCTACGCCGATCACCTGCTGATCGCCAGCTACAACGTCGAAAACCTCAATCCCGTGGTCGAGGATTTCGGCCGGGTCCGCTCCGTGCGCGACGTCGACGACGCCATCGGGAGCGGTCGCATGGCCGAACTGGCCGGCCACATCGCCACCGTCCTGAACGGTCCCGACATCGTCGGGATGCAGGAAATCCAGGACGGCGACGGCGCCGAGGACAGCGAGCTGGTCTCGGCCGACCGCACCCTGGCGGCGCTGACCGAGGCCATCATCGAGGCCGGCGGGCCGACCTACGACTGGATCGACCTGCCGCCCGAACGCAACGCCGACGGCGGCCAGCCCGGCGGCAATATCCGCAACGTCTTTCTCTACAATCCGGTGCGGGTGGAACTGGCGGGCGACAGCCCGCAACGCCTTGATGGACCGGCGTTTGCCAACAGCCGCAAGTCGCTGGTCGCCGAGTTCCTTTTCAACGGCCAGCCGGTGGTCGTCATCAACAACCACTTTGCCTCCAAGGGCGGCAGCGATCCGCTGTTCGGTCAGCGCCAGCCGCCGATCGAAGGCGATGCCGAGCAGCGCCAGGCCCAGGCCCGGGCGGTGCTGGATTTCGCAGCCGGCCTGAACCCCAAACAGCGCGATCGCCTGGTCGTGCTCGGTGACCTCAACGACCACTGGTTCTCCGAACCGCTGAACATCCTGACCAGTGACCCGACCGTACCCCTGCACAACCCGGTCACCGACTTACCCGTGCAGGAGCGCTTCACCTACGTCTTCCAGGGCAACGCCCAGGCCATAGACCATATTCTGGTCAGCCAGGCGCTGAAAGCGGAGAGCGAACTGGAACTGGTGCCGATCAACAGCCTGAACCCGCGCCAGGCCGCCGACCACGATCCGCTGGTGGTGCGGCTTCACCTGCCGGAACCCTAGTGGGCCA
>JAWLFD010000246.1:0-3392 GCA_041685745.1 Wenzhouxiangella sp. | reverse complement strand
GGCCTGGCCGAGTGGCTGCCGCCGTTGCGGCGCATGAGCCAGCCCAGCCGCATGATCATTCGCAATCTCGAGCGGCGTCCGCTCAAGGCCCTGCTGGCCGTTTTCGGAATTTCACTGGCCGTGGCCATCCTGGTCACCGGGCGGTTTCAGCAGGACACCATCGACTACATGCTCGATGTGCAGTTCGGATTTGCCGCCCGCGAGGATCTGTCGGTGACCTTCACCGAAGCAAGCGGGCGCGATGCGCTGCATGAACTGAGCGCCCTGCCCGGGGTCATCCAGGTCGAGCCGTACCGGAGCGTTCCGGTGGAGCTGATTCACGGCCATCGCCGTTACCGAAGCGTCATCCAGGGCTTTTCACCGGACGCCGAACTCCACCGCGCGCTCGATCACCGGCTCGATCCGATCGAGATGCCGCCCGACGGACTGCTGCTGACCGACTGGCTGGCCGGTCAGCTGGAGATCCGTCCCGGCCAGCTGCTGACCGTCCAGGTGCTGGAAAAATCGCGCCGCAGGCTCGACGTCGCGGTAGCCGGAACGGTTCGCGAGTTCGTCGGCGCCCGGGCCTACATGCGGCTGGACCAGCTCAACCGAATCATGAACGAAGGCGGCAGTATTTCGGGGGCCTACATCCTGGCCGATCAGCAGCAGCTGGTCGGCCTGTACGACGAAATGAAGCGCAGGCCCGGCGTCGCATCCAGCAATCTGCGCGAGGCCGCCGTCCAGGCCTTCAGGCGAACCATGGGGGAAAACATCGTGATCTTTTCATTCATCAATACGCTACTGGCCGGCATCATCGCCTTCGGGGTAACCTATAACACCGCCAGGCTGGCGCTCTCGGAGCGCGGCCGCGAGCTGGCATCGCTGCGTGTGCTGGGCTTTCGCCGGATCGAGATCGCGTGGATCCTGATCGGCGAACTGATGATCGTGACGCTGGCCGCGATTCCGCTGGGCCTGTGGATCGGATACGGATTTTGCCGGCTGATCGGTACTTCGATGGCGTCCGAGTTCTACCGCATTCCGACGATCATTCATTCCGACAGCTATGTCTTTGCGGCACTGGTCGTGCTGGTCGCGATGCTGGTCTCGGCGCTGGCGATCGGAAGACGGCTATGGCGCATGGACCTGGTCGAAGTCTTGAAAACGCGGGAATGAACATGCCAAGCAAGAAGACCCTCATGATCTCGGCGCTCGTGGCCGGAATCCTCGTCATCGTGATCTGGAGCCTGCGCCCGCAAGCCGTGCCGGCCGATATCATCCAGGCCGAGCGCGCGACGTTGACCGTCTCGGTGCGCGAGCAGGCGCGCACGCGGGTCAAGGACCGATTCGATATTTCCGCCCCGATCACAGGCTTCGCTCCACGCCTCGATTGGGAAGCGGGAGACTGCATTTCCACCGGCCAGGTGCTGGTCGAACTGTACCCGACGCCCAGCTCTGTGCTGGATCCGCGCGGGCGCGAAAGCGCGCAGGCCGAAGTCGCCCGCGCGCAAGCCGGGGTTGCGGCCGCCGAGGCCGCCCTGGAGGCAGCCCAAGCCGCCGCCGAATTCGCCGACAGCGAGTACCTGCGCCTCGAGCCTCTGTTTCGCAAGGGCACGATCTCGGCCAGCCAACTCGACCGCGCCCGCGCCGAGCGAAACCGGGCAAATGCCGAATTGCGCAGTGCGCAATCCAACGTCGAGGTCGCCAGGCAAACCCTGCGATATGCGCGCGCGGCGCTGGTCCAGGGCTCGACCGCCGGGGACGAGGCGCAGACTTTCCCGCTCCAATCGCCGGTCGACGGATGCATTCTCGAAGTGCTGCACAAAAGCGCCGGCGTGGTCCAGCCGGGCCAGGCGTTGCTGGTGGTCGGCGACCGGCGCTCGCTTGAAGTCGTCGCCGAGGTGCTGACCGCCGATGCGGTGAGATTGCGGCCGGGCATGGCGGTGGAACTCGAGCGCTGGGGCGGCGACGATGCACTGCTCGGCGAAGTCCGCCGCATCGAGCCCGGCGCCTTTACCAAGATCTCGGCCCTGGGCGTCGAAGAGCAGCGCACCAACGTCATCATCGACATCACCTCGCCGCCGGAACAATGGCGGATGCTGGGGCACGGCTATCGGGTCGAGGCCCGCTTCATCGTTTGGCGCGAAGACGGTGCGCTGAGCGTGCCGAACGGCGCTGTATTTCGACACCAGAACTCACCAGCGGTCTTTACGGTCGTCGATGGACGCGCGCGGCTGACCCCGGTCGAGACCGGACGGCGCGGTGAATTACGGACCATGATTTCAAGCGGGCTCGAGGCCGGTCAGGCCATCATCGCGCATCCCGATCGTGAGATTTCCGATGGCACGCGGGTCAAGCCGTTCCGGTAAACCGCCTTATTCAGTGCGCCCCGAGCCAAGACGCGAATGTCTTCGTTTGTTCCTTTGTTTTCGTCTGTTCTGTTTGTTCCCACGCTGGTCAGGGTCCGACGCTGCGGCTGCGATCGGATAAGCTTGTGGACATGAATCGATCCCGTGCGCTTGCCTTGATGGCTCTGGCGGCTGCCGTCTGGTTGGCGATCGAGGCCTGGTTGGTCGTGGCCCCGGCGCTGGAAGAAGGCTGGGTGGGCTGGGGCGTGGCGGGCAGGGTGTTTCTGCCGCTGATTCTGCTCTTCGCGCTCAGCGGCTGGTTGTGGCGGCGCGGGTGACCGATGATGGGGTCTTGACAAGTTCAACCGCACCTGGAGGACAACTGAACCATGCGCTACCTGCACACCATGCTCCGCATCACCGATATCGACGCGTCTCTTGATTTTTTCTGCAACAAGCTCGGGCTGGTCGAGATCAGCCGCAAGGAATCGGAGAAGGGGCGCTTCACGCTGGTCTTTCTGGCAGCGCCAGATGACGTCGAGCGGGCGCGGAACAAAAAGTCGCCGATGGTCGAGCTGACCTGGAACTGGGACCCGGAGGAACTGACCGGCGGACGCAGTTTCGGTCACCTGGCCTACCGGGTCGACAACATCTACGACATCTGCCGGAAGCTGATGGATTCAGGCGTGACCATCAACCGCCCGCCGCGCGACGGTCACATGGCGTTCGTGCGCTCGCCGGACGGGCACTCGATCGAGTTGCTGCAGGAAGGCGAACACCTGCCGCCCGAAGAACCGTGGGCGTCGATGGAAAATACCGGCAGCTGGTAGTCGTCCTTCAACCCGGGAAGCGGCGACCGGGTTGAAAACCAATCGGGTTAAAAACCAGTAGTCACGATTCCTTGCCGGAGTCGTCCGCGCCGTCTTGCGCGCTGGAGCCGGCGTCGTCCTTGCCGATGATCTTGTTTACCTCGTCGCTTTCCAGCGTCTCGTTTTCGGCCAGCGCTTCGGCCAGTGCGTCCAGGCTGTCGCGATGTTTTTCCAGCAGGTCGCGGGCTCCGGACTC
>JAWLFD010000245.1:0-3405 GCA_041685745.1 Wenzhouxiangella sp. | reverse complement strand
ACCGGGGCGAAGAACTTGCCCAGGCGCAGTTCGCGCACCGGCCAGCCGGCTTCGGCCCGGGTGTAGGCGTGCGGCCAGTCATCGCTGCCCAGTTCCTCGATCGTGTGGGGTGCGTTCTTCAAAGGGTTGTCGTGCGCGTCCCAGCGGCCGGTGGCGACCTGCTCGATTTCGCGCCGGATCGCGATCATGGCCTGGATAAAGCGGTCCAGCTCGGCCTTGGACTCGCTCTCGGTGGGTTCGATCATCAGCGTCCCCGGCACCGGCCACGACATGGTCGGGGCATGAAAGCCGTAGTCGACCATGCGCTTGGCGACGTCCTCTTCGGTGATGCCGGCCGAGTCCTTGAACGGCCGCAAGTCGATGATGCATTCGTGCGCGATCCGCCCGTTGCGCCCGGTATAAAGCACCTTGTAGTGACCGGCCAGTCTCGAGGCGATGTAGTTGGCGTTCAGGATCGCTACCCGGGTGGCGTGGGTCAGCCCGTCACCGCCCATCAGGCGAATATAGCTCCACGAGATCGGCAGGATGCCGGCGCTGCCCCAGGGTGCAGCGGCGACGGCGCCGTTGGAGCCATGCTCGGGTGCGAGCAGGCCGGAGACGTGGCCGGGAAGGTAGGGCGCCAGGTGCTTGCGCACGCCGATCGGCCCGACACCCGGGCCGCCGCCGCCGTGCGGTATGCAGAAGGTCTTGTGCAGGTTGAGGTGGCAGACATCGGCGTAGTCGGCGACCTGGGACAGTCCGACCAGGGCGTTGGTGTTGGCGCCGTCGAGGTAGACCTGCCCGCCGGCGGCGCGGACCTTGTTGCAGATGGTGACGATGTCTTCTTCGAATACCCCGTGGGTTGAAGGGTAGGTCACCATCAGCGCGGCCAGTCGGTCCTTGTGCCTGGCGATCTTGCTCTCGAGGTCGGCCAGGTCGACGTTGCCGCTGGCGTCGCAGCCGATCACGACGATCTCCATGCCGACCATCTGGGCGCTGGCCGGGTTGGTGCCGTGCGCCGACGACGGAATCAGGCAGACTTTTCTGTGCGACTCGCCGCGCGCCTCGTGGTAGGCCTTGATCGTGAGCAGTCCGGCGTATTCGCCCTGCGAACCGGCGTTGGGCTGCAGCGATACGGCGGCGAACCCGGTGATCTCGCGCAGCATGCTTTCGAGCTGCTCGACCAGCTCGTGGTAGCCGCGCGCCTGGTCCCAGGGGCTAAAGGGGTGCAACTCGCCAAATTCCGGCCAGGTGACCGGAATCATCTCGGCGGTGGCGTTGAGCTTCATGGTGCATGAGCCCAGCGGGATCATCGCGTGGGCCAGGCTCAGGTCGCGGTTTTCCAGGCGCTTCAAGTAGCGCAGCATCTCGGTCTCGGACCGGTAGCGCGAGAAGACCTCGTGGGTCATGAACGGCGACTGACGTCGCAGCTTCCGGGGAATGACGGTGAAGTCGGCCGGAAGCTCGCGGTCCAGATCATCCAGGTTGATCGGCTGATCGATGAACACGCCCAGGAGCTGCTCGAGATGGCGTCGCCCGGTGCACTCGTTGAACGCGATGCCGATGAATCCATCGCGATCGGCGCGAACGTTGATACCGGCCTGCTGGAGGCGATGAATGACCGCGGCGCGACGCGGCTCGTCCAGCCGAATCGAGAGGGTGTCGAACCAGGCCGAATGTTCCAGCTCGAAACCTGCCTGCTGCAGTGCCTTGCCCGCCAGACAAGCCAGTCGATGAACGCGCCGGGCAATGCGCCGGATCCCGTCCGGCCCGTGCCAGACCGCGTAGAAACCCGCCATGACCGCGAGCAGGGCTTGCGAGGTGCAGATATTGCTCATCGCCTTTTCGCGCCGGATGTGCTGCTCGCGGGTCTGCAGCGCCATGCGCAGCGCGCGCGCGCCGTGACGATCGCGCGATACCCCGATGATCCGGCCGGGGACACTGCGTCGGAAGTCTTCGCGGGTCGCCAGGAAGGCCGCGTGCGGACCGCCGTAGGCCATCGGCACACCAAAGCGCTGGGCCGAGCCGACGACCACGTCGGCGCCGACCTCGCCGGGCGGTGTGAGCAGGGCGAGGGCGAGCGGATCGGTGGCGACGGCCACCAGCGCGCCGGCTTCATGGGCGGCGGCGATCAGGGGAGCGATCTCGCGCACTTCACCGCCGGCGCCCGGGTACTGGCACAGCACGCCGAAGCACGGCTGATGTTCGATCGTGCCGGCCAGGTCTTCCACCACGCGCACCTCGAGGCCCAGATGGCGGCCGCGATTGACGACCACGTCGATGGTCTGCGGCAGGCAGTTGGCGTCGACCAGGAACACGTCGCTTTTGGCCTTGCGATTGACCCGCTTGAGCATTGCCATGGCCTCGGCGGCGGCAGTGGCTTCGTCGAGCAGGGAAGCGTTGGCCAGTTCCATGCCGGTCAGGTCCATGATCATCTGCTGGAAGTTCAGCATTCCCTCGAGGCGACCCTGGGAAATCTCGGCCTGGTAGGGGGTATAGGCGGTATACCAGCCCGGGTTTTCCAGGACATTGCGCAGGATGACCGGCGGGGTCAGGGTCGGGTGGTAGCCGAGCCCGATCATGCTGTGACGCACGGTGTTGCGATCGGCGATGCTGCGCAGTTCCTCGAGCACCCGCGCTTCGGTCTCGGCCGGCGGCAGCTGCAGTTGGCGTTCCTGGCGAATGCTGTCGGGCATGGTCTCGTCGATCAGCGCCTCCAGAGAGGGGCTGCCGATGCTGTCGAGCATCACCTGGAGGTCGCTTTCGCCCGGGCCGACGTGGCGACCGATGAATTCGTCGTGGGCCTGGAGTTCGGCAAGCGGCGAGGTTTGGGGATCGGTCATGGGGTCAGGGCACCAGGGTCAGGAATGGGGGAAGATAGTGATCGAGCAGCAGAAAGGCGAACAGCATCATCAAGTACACGATCGAGTAGCTGAACATGCGCATCGGCAACATTTCGTCATCGGAGCGCAGCAGGGCGACGGCGTAGCCGAGGAATCCGGCGTTGAGCACGGTGGCACCGGCCAGGTAAACCAGCCCATTGCGGCCCATCAGCCAGGGCAGCAGGGTGACCAGGGCGAGGATGATGCTGTAAAACAGAATCTGCCAGCGCGTATAGCGCGGGCCATGGGTGACCGGCAGCATCGGCACGTCGGCGGCGGCATAGTCGTGGCGACGGTAGATGGCCAGGGCCCAGAAATGCGGTGGTGTCCAGACGAAGATGATCAGGAAAAGAACCAGCGCGTAGGCGTGAATTTCTCCGGTCACGGCCACCCATCCCAGCAGCGGCGGCGCGGCGCCGGCGGCGCCGCCGATGACGATGTTCTGCGGCGTGGCGCGCTTGAGGAAAACGGTATAGATCACGGCGTAGCCGACCAGGCTGAAAAACGTCAGCAGCGCCGTCAGCGGGTTGACGAAGTAGACCAG
>JAWLFD010000244.1:0-3409 GCA_041685745.1 Wenzhouxiangella sp. | reverse complement strand
ACCCAGAGCCCAGGGAAAATACTGCGCCAGTCGACCCTGCAGCGCGCTGGTCAGCACGAAGCCCAGGCCAAGCACCAGGGCGGCAAGGCCCAGCACCACGTGCGCCCAGACCCAGAAAGACGGGCTGGGAGGGAGACGGTTGTAAAGGTGTACCCAGGGGCTGGTAAAGATCAGCCAGGCCAGCAGCAGGATCAGCAGCCCGTGCTGCATGTGACCCCAGTAGTGGGCACGCCCGTCGCTCACGCCCTGGCCTGACGCGCGAACTCGGCGAACTCCTCGGCGAAGGCGCGCACCGCGTCCCAGTCGGTGAAATCGGCGTTGGTGTCCAGGTCCGTGGGCCCCTTGTTCATCCACATGATGAAGCGGATCACCCAGCGGTCGAACGTGCGGTAGCGGCGATAGTTCAGCTGACCGCCGAACACCCCCACCCGATCGGGCTGCCACGGCGAGGTTTCCAGGAACTTGCGCACGTAAGGGTTGGTCTGGGGCGTGTTCTTGTGCGGCTTGCGGGCCACCAGGTTGACCGAAAAGAAGGCGCTGGGCCGGGCCTCCAGAGCGGCCTGATGGCGCTCGATGAACTGCAGCACCGCCGGGTTGTGCTTGCCGTTGCGGATGCTGGCGCCGATGAGCACGGCGTCGAATTCGGCCGGATCGGGCGGTGCGTCGGGCAGCGCGTGCTCGGCCACCTCGAAACCGGCCGCTTCCAGTGCCGGGCGCATGTGCTGGCAGACCGTACGCGTGTGTCCATAGACACTGGAACAGAGCATCAGCAGTTTCATGGCGGCCACCTTACCAGCCGTCGCCGATGCGGATGCCCAGCCTGGGCAGAACGTGGCGGTGCAGCAGCACGATCAGGCCGGTCAGCGCGAAGGCGCCGAGGAAGACACCCATCGACGAGCCGATGCCGCTCATCAGCTCGGGCGCGGCCAGCAGAACAACGGCCAGGGCGATCATGATGACCCCGCCGATGAGCTTGAGAATCCGACCGTGGCCTTCCTGGAAGCGGTCGATGCGCAGCTTGACCACCGCAATGCCGAAAATCACCAGCTCGATCAACAGGTAGATGAACAGGTACACCGCCAGCAAGCCGATGAAGGCCATTCCCGACACGTCGTTGGCGTTGACCAGCCCGCTCCAGATGACCGGGAACCCGGCCGTGCACGGCAGTTCGATCAGGGCGATGCCGCTGGCCATGACGATGGTCGCGCCCATCAGCGCCAGCGGCGAGCGTCCGTTGACCATCAGTTCCCTGAAGCCCTTGAAGATGCCGGGCTTGTGCTTGTCGTCGATGGTGAAGGAGAATCCGCGCTTGAACCAGAAATAGTCCTTGACGTTGACCAGCCCGAAGGTCAGCGCAAACAGGGCGACGATCCAGTACACCCACGGCAGGTAGGCGGCGTAGGCCAGGACACTGAAAACACCGGCGATGAAAGCGCCATAGATCGCGGCCGTGGTGAACAGAAACGTCAGCCCGACCAGCACCACCCGCCCGCGCGAGCCGGAATGCAGCACCAGCGCCAGCAGAATGGTCAGAATCCAGATCGAGCAGGGATTGAAGCCGTCGACGAAGGCGATCATCAGCGTGCTGACCATCAGCGGCTGCACGGCCAGGTCGATCGCACCGATCAGGGGCAGACGAATCAGTGCTTCGGCCGGCGCTTGTTCGGCTTCCTGGGCGACCTCCATCGCCATCCGGCGGGGATCGGGGCAGCCGGAGGCCAGGCACTGATCGAGCGTGGACTCGATTTCGGCGCGAATCTGGCGGCTGTCGCCGACCCAGACCTCGCCACCGAGGAAGATCATCGGCACCGAGCCCGGGCGAACCTCGTGAGCGGACGCCATCGCTCGCAACAGGTCATGGTGCTCGTCGGAAGTCATGACTTCCATGTGGACCACTTCAAGCCGCTCGTGCTCTTGATCCAGGCGCTCGAGAAACGGCTTCTGGGCCTGGCAGTGGGGGCAGGTCTCGCTCATGAATACGTACATCGTGAGCGCGTCGCCGGACGCCTCGGGAGTCTGGGCATCGGCGCCGGAGGGCAGCACAGCCCCGGCCATCAGACCCAGCGCCAGCAACCCGGCGGCCAATCGATACAAGCGGTGGAGCATGAGCATGAAGAACTCGCGGCAATGGTTTTGAGAAACTCGGGGTATTCTCGGCGCTGGGCGGCGAAAAGCGCTTGACCGGGATCAAACGGCGACGCGAGCCGTTCTCAAAAAACCCATCACGGAGGGAACTCAGCATGACCGAACGTTTTACCGTCTCTCTGGACAAGGACCTGGCCGAATCCTTCGAGGTCTATCGCCAGCGCCTGGGATATGCCAGCCGCTCCGAAGCCATCCGCGACCTGCTGCGCGGTTTCATGGCCCGCGAGCGCACCGATGGCGACCCCGACGGCGGCTGTGTCGGCATTCTCAGCTACGTCTACGATCACCATCGGGGCGGCCTGGGAGATCAGTTGACCGAAGCCCAGCACGCCCACCACGACCTGACCGTCGCCACCCTGCACGTTCATCTCGATCACGATCACTGTCTGGAAACCAGCATCCTGCGCGGGCCGCTGAAGCGGGTGCGCGAGTTCTCCCAGCAGTTCATCGCCCGCCGCGGCGTGCGCCACGGTGATCTGCACCTGGTGCCGGTTCGGGTCGAGGCGGACCAGCATCCGCACGGCGACCACGACCATCCCCACGAGCACATCACCCCGCACGACTGAGGCCGGGGGCGGGCCCACAAGATCGCAAATGGATCGGGAATTGATCCGGATCAAGAAAAGTATGAAAGTTTTTATTATTCTTCATACCAAATCCCGATCCAGAGTTTCAGTGCATGGGCCGTTCGTATTTCCGCCTGGCCGCCAGGCTGCTGCTGTTGCCGCTGTCGTGCGCGGCCATGGCCGCCGGCGACGGCGCACTCGCAGCAGCACTCGGCGAGCGCCCGGCCGACACCATCCTGGTCACCATCGGCCGCGTTGTTCAGCCCGAACAGCAGGTCATCGCGCCGGTCAGCGTGCTGGGCCGCGAAGAGATCGAGCTGCGCCAGGCCAGCGATTTGTCCGACCTGCTGTCCGACCTGCCGGGGGTGCAGTCCGCGCAGGGGCCCCGACCGGAAGCGCTGGTGCCCAACATCCGCGGCCTGGGCGAAGGCCGGGTGGTGATGCGCATCGACGGGGCGCGCCAGAACATGGCCATCCGCCACCGCGCCCAGAGCCTGCTCGACCCGGCACTGCTGGAGCGCGTCGAGATCCTGCGCGGCCCGGCCTCCTCGCTCTACGGCAGCGGCGCCACGGGCGGGGTGATCCTGTTCGAGACCCTGGACGCCGAAGGCTTTCTCGAACCCGGCGCCGGCTTCGGCGGCCAGGCCCGGCTGGGCTACCAGAACAACAACGACGCCCGGATCGGCAGCGCGACCCTG
>JAWLFD010000032.1:0-14199 GCA_041685745.1 Wenzhouxiangella sp. | reverse complement strand
CGGTCAGGCTGCCGACCTCGAGCACCGGCTCACCGGCGGCGATAGCGCCTTCGCAGCAGCGGTGGCGACGCAGCACCACGCCATCGACCGGCGACCGCACGGCCAGCTGGGGCTGGTCATCCATCGGGCGCTGGCCGCTGGCGATATCGAGCACGGCACGGGCGCTCTCGACTTCGAACCCGGCAACTTCGACGGCAAACTCGGCCGCCCGCCGAGCGGCCAGCTGGCGATCGCGCGCGGCGCGCACCCGGTCCATGTCGGTTGCCGAGACCAGGCCGCGTTCGTGCAGTTCGCGGTGGCGCTGATACTCGCTTTCGGCGAAGCGGGCATCGGCTTCCACCGTCTCCAGGGTGGCGCGGGCGTTTTGCTGGCGGGCGCGGGCAGCCGACAAGGCCTCGCGCGCCTGTTCAAGGGAGCGCGCGTCCAGAGCCGGCGCCGGCAGCGGCTCCATCCGAAACAGGGGCTGGTCCAGCGCCACCGCATCACCCGGTTCGGGCCGCACGCGCAGCAGGAAACCGGCGATCGGCGCCGAGATCGTGTAGCTGTCACGCAGCCGGGTCCGGCCTTCTTCGTCGATCATCTCGACGAAATACCCGAGGTCAGCCTTGGCCACCGTGACCGGAAGCGGTGAAGGCTTCAGGGCCAGGACCAGGGCAACCACCAGGGCGGCGCCGGCCAGGGGCAGAATCCAGCGTCGGGTACGTTTCATGTTTGCATCATCCTGTCATTCGGCTTGATTGATCTCCGCCTGTGCCAGCGCGAGCTATTCCACGCCCTTGAGTGCCGTCACCATGTCCAGGTCGCGCAGGCGCCGGGCAATCAGAATCACGGAGAGCGCGGAGGCCAGCAGCACGCCGGTCGCGGCAAATGCATAGGTCTGGTGGTCGATGTGGAACGGGATTCGGAACATGTCCATGCTGAACGCCAGACTCAGGATCCAGGCAAACAGCGTACCGAACAGCCAGCCGACCGGGATGGCGAGCAGCGTCAGCAGCAGGATTTCACCGACCAGGACCCAGCCGACCTGCGTTCTGGAAAACCCCAGCACCCGCAGCGTGGCGAGCTCGCGGACCCGTTCGGCAAACGCGATGCGGGCGTTGTTGTAGACCAGGGCAAAGGTGATCGAGCCGGCCAGCACCAGCAGAACGGCCATCATCGTCAGCACGGTGTCGTCCATGTAGTTGCGCAGCCCGTCTTCGGCCTCGGCAATCAGCCCGATAGCGGCCACGCGCGGGGCTTCCCACAGCCGCTCGTAGAGTTCGGGCCGGGCCTGCGCATCGCTCATCAGCCACGCGCCGCTGACCGCCGGTCCCTCTCGCATCAGGGCGTTGAGACGCTCGATGCGCATGTAGGCGCTCAAGCCCAGCGGCTCGTCGACGAGGCCGGCCAGGCGCACCTCGACGTGCCGGCGCGAGCCCTCGCGAATCTCGACCGTCACCGGATCACCGGCGCGCAGGTTCAGCTGCTCGGCCAGAAAGCGGGTCATGAGCAAGCCATCTGCCGGCACCGCGATCGGCTGTCCGTCACCGTCGATCAGGCCGCGCAGGCGGGGGTGTTCGGGCAAGCCGACGATGGCGTTGCGTTCACTCAGGTGACCATTGACCAGGCGGACCGGCACCTGCCGATAGCCCTCCACGTGCTGCACCCCGGGCAGCGCCGACAATTCCGTGAGCACGCGCCGCGAGGTCGGCTCGATGAAGCTCAGATGGGTGTCCATGCGCAGCACCTTGCGGTACTGCAGGTCGATCATGTGCTGGACGGCGTTGAACTGGAAACTGCCCAGGACCAGCAGCGAGGCCGACAGCGCGATGCCCAGCAGGGTCATCGCGCTCTTGAATCGGTGCCGGTCGAGGTTGCGCAGCACCATGCGGGTGGTCTGGGCCAGGCTGCGTCCCAATCGCGAGCGCCCGATCCAGCCCTGGCGGAAATTTTCCGGCGCCGGCGGGCGCATCGCTTCGGCCGGCGGCAGCCGAACGGCCCGGGCCACGGCCCTGAACGTGCCGAAGCCGGCGGCCAGGGCCGAGACGGCGACGGCCAGCACCACCACTCGGGGCTGCAGGCGGGTGACGGTTTCGGGGAATCGGAAATACTGCGCATACAGCGTGGCGATGGCCTCCCCCGCCCACAGACCCAATCCTATCCCCAGCACCACGCCGACTGCCACGATCAGTGCCGTCAGCCCGGCGTAGTGTCCGGCCAACTCCCGGTTGCGATAACCGAAGGCCTTGAGCACGGCGATCTGCTGGCGCTGGGTCTGCACGATGCGCCCCATCAGAACGCTGAGCAGAAAGCCCGATACCGCCAGAAACACCCCGGGAAGCACCACCGCCATGATTTTGAGCTGCGCGATCTCCTCGCTCAACATTCGGTGCGACATGAGGTCATCGCGACCATGGGCGCCGATGCCGCCATAGGGGGCGAGTATTCGGTCCATATGCTCGATCACCTGCTCGCTTCTTGCCCCGGCCTGCAAGCTGGCCAGCACGCTGTTGAACGCCCCGTCGAGCCCGAAGGCATTACCCAGCGCGCGCCGGTTCATCCATAGCACGGCGTAGCGGGCATAGTCGGGCAGCAGGTCGTTGGGACCAACCTGGTAGATGAACTCCGGCGATAGCGCAATGCCGCTGATGCGCAGCCGCTCGAAGCGACCGCGGATGATCACCCGCAGTTCGTCGCCGGGCCGGAGATCGTGGGCCTGGGCGAAAGGTTCACTGACGACGACCTGGTCGGCGCGGCCTGATTCGGGCGGGCTGCCCGCGCGCAAGGCCAGGCGATTGAGCGCCGGCTGGCGGCCATCGGGGATCGAAAGGATCTGGCCGCGGATCGGGTCGGCGTAGTCGGCCACTTCGAGCCGGATCGGCGCGACCACGCGCGTTTCGATGCGGTCGATGCCGGGAATCTCGCCAAGGCGCTCGGCCAGCGCTTCCGGGGCGCGCGTGACCGTGGCCCAGATTTCGGCCAGCTGGTGGCTGGCGTAGAAGCGCTCCATCGACAGGCGAATCGCGTCCAGCGAGGTCACCGCAATCATCAGGGTCATGACGCCGGCGGCGATGACCACGGCAATCGCCGCCACCTGGCCCTTGAGCCCGGCCAGGTCGCGCCACAGTTTGCGATTCAGAGCGGTCATGCTCGAAGCGTCCTACCAGACCAGCTCGGATGGCGAGGCGCGCTGGTCATTGACATGAATGTCGGCCACCCGACCATCACTCAGGCGCACGACGCGATGGGCCATCCGCCCGATGACCTCGTTGTGGGTGATGATCACCGTTGTCGTGGCCAGTTCCCGGTTGATGTACTCGATGGCCTCGAGCACGCGAATACCGGTCTCCGAATCCAGGGCTCCGGTGGGCTCATCACACATCAGCACCATCGGTCGCTTGGCAATCGCCCGGGCAATGGCCACGCGCTGCTGCTCGCCACCGGAAAGCTGGGACGGGAAGTGATCCAGGCGCTCGCTCAAGCCGACCAGTTCCAGCGCGTCTTCAGGGCGCATCGGATCGCGGGCGATATCGGTGGCCACCGCCACGTTCTCACGCGCGGTCAGCGACGGGATGAGGTTGTAGAACTGGAAAACGAAGCCGACGTGATCGCGCCTGAAACGGGTCAACTCGGATTCGCTGGCGCCGGACAGCACCTGGTCGCGGTAGCGCAGCCTTCCGTCGCTGGCCACATCCAGCCCGCCCATGATGTTGAGCAGGGTCGACTTGCCGGAACCGGAAGCACCCAGCATGACCACCAGTTCACCGTCGTGGAGTTCGAGATCGACACCACGCAAGGCATGGATGGCGACTTCGCCCATCTGGTAGACCTTGGTCAGTCCGCGTGCCTCGAAAATGGCCGATGGTTTCCGGCTGACAGATGACATCACTCGACGACCCGCGCCTTTCAAGAGGGGCTCGAAAACAGTATATTCCCACGATCCGCCTTCAATCCTCGCAAGGCAAGTCTCGGGCCATCTTCGATGAAAAATGCCGGCATGCGCATCAGAACCGGGCATCAAGGCCGGGCGACGGAACTGATCGAGCTGTTTCGCGCCAGCTTCGCAGAATCGGAAGGCGAGGAGGAAGGCGAACTCATCGCGCAACTGGTGCGACAGCTGCTCGAAACGCCGCCGGATGATCTGTTTGTCTTCACCGCACAGGCCGACGGAACGCTGGTGGGCGGCATTGTCTTCTCAAGGCTGCGGTATGAGCACGACCAGCGCACGGTCTTTGTTCTCGGCCCGGTTGCGGTGGCGCCCGGTCATCAGAGAAAAGGCGTCGGGCAGAAGTTGATCGCTGGAGGCCTCGACACACTGCGCGAATCCGCGGTGGATATTGCGATGACCTATGGTGATCCGGCCTACTACAACCGGGTCGGATTTCGGCCGATCAGCGAGGCCGACGCGCCGGCGCCGTTTCCGCTGCAGCAGCCCGAAGGCTGGCTGGCGCAGTCCCTGGCCGGGCGAGCGATCGGATCGCTTTCAGGACCATCGCGCTGTGTCGAGGCGCTCAACGATCCCGTGTTCTGGTAAGCGACGCCCGCTGCCACCATCGACCCGGCTGGCCTTGCATTTCCGGCCCGACGGGATCAAGGGCGCATCATCGCTCGACGCACTCCCCTGGCGCGGCCTCGGCCCCCGGGATGCGCTCGCTCCACCATTGCATTGCCGCCTGGTAGGCCGCCGGGGCCGACGAGGCGTGATGCTGGCCCTCGAGAATCTCCACCGCTAAACTCAGCGCGCTGGAACCGCTGTCCTGCCGGTGCGCCAGCCAGCGATCCAGGGCCAGCCGAAACGCGTCTCCGTCTTCGCTGGCGCGCGTGATCAGGATGGGTGTCGACTCGGCTCGGGCCGGCGCGTCCAGGTCAAGGAAATAATCGACGTTACGGTTCAGCGCCGGGTTGATCGACAGATAGGCGCCGAACAGCGCCGGTCGAGTCAGCGCGGTGTAGAGCGTGAACTGCCCGCCCAGCGACTGGCCCAGCACCAGGCTGTTGTCGTGGTCGACGCGATAGTCGGTCTTGATCCTCGGAATCAGCTCGTCGGCCAGAAACCGTTGATAATCGTCGGCGCCGCCGAAGTAGTCGGGCTCGGGCGCCGGGGCGGTGTAGTCGGTCGAGCGCAGGTTGCCGTTGGCAAAACCCAGCCCGCCGTAGGAAATGCCGACCAGCACGGCCGGCGGCGCCAGCTCGTCGAGTTCCATCATCAGTTGCAGCGGCGCCAACATGGGGAACAGAATGCCGCCGTCGAGCAGGTAGACCACCGGCCAGCGGCAATCCGTCTGGTGGTAATCCCGCGGCAGCCGGACGTAGATGTGGAAGTCGCGATCGAGCGTTTCGGATTCAATCGTGAAGGTCTCGACCGGTCCCAGCCCGAACAGCCGATCCAGTTCCGGCGCACCGGCCGGCGCGCTTGCCGGCGCGAGGCCGGTTGTCGTCATCCAGGCCAGCAGCACGAGCCGGGTCAAGAGATTTCGCCTGTTCATGGATCATCCTCGTTGAGATCGGGCGGCGCCGGAGAAGCTTCCGGCTCGCTGACGAAGGCGCTGCGATGGAAGTCCGCCGCGGCTTCAACCTCGGCCAGACCGCGCACGCCGGGTTCCGGTGCCGATTCGCCGGCCAGCACACAGAGCACCGACCGGACGCCGCGCGAAAGCGAAATCAGGTTATAGCCGCCTTCGAGCACGAACACCAGCCTGCCCCCGCACTGCCGGCGCGCCAGGTCCAGGAGGATGCCGGTCATGGCCGAAAAGCCGTCGTAGGAGACATTCAGCGCCAGATCATGGCAGTGCGGATCGAATCCGGCCGAGACCAGGATCAACTCCGGCCGGAAAAACTCGGCCGCCGGCACCAGAATCTCCCGAAAGGCCTTGAGGTAGGCCGCGTCACCGGCATCGGCCGGCAGAGGAACGTTGACGATGGCGCTTTCTCCGAGGCCCGCGCCGACCTCCTTGAGTCCCCCGGTGCCGGGGTAGAAGGGAGCGCCGCGGTGGATATCGAACAACAGCACGTCCGGGTCGGCCCAGAAGATATCCTGGGTGCCGTTGCCGTGATGGGCGTCCCAATCGACGATCATGACGCGCTGACAGTCCAGCGCCGCGCGCGCGTGGGCGGCCGCCACCGCCACGTTGTTGAACAGGCAGAAACCCGAGGCGCGCACCGGTTCGGCGTGGTGGCCGGGCGGCCTGACCAGCGCAAAGCTGCTCTCGGCCCGTCCCTGGACCACCGTCTCAACGGCTTTGATCGCCGTGCCGGCGGCCACCTCGGCGGCCTCGACGCTGCCGGGTGATACGGCGGTCGTATCCACGTCCAGCCAGGCGTTCTTGCCGCGCAGCTGGTCGATGCGATCCAGGTAGGCACTGGTGTGAACGCGCGCCAGCTGCTCTCGGGTGGCCGGCTCCCCGGCCTCGAAGATCAAGCCGGGGACCGGTTCGAGGTCCAGCAGATGCCGGATGGCGGTCAGCCGGGCGGGGTGTTCCGGGTACTTCCAGGGTACCCCCAGCCCGGACAGCAGCGAACGGACGCGCTTGTCCATGCGTCCGGGCAGGAAGGGCACGTCGATATCCGGTTCATGGGCCAGCATCCGCTCGTCGTAAAAGACGGTCACGCGGTTCTTTTCGGCCATTGTGCAGGCTCCCTGTTGGGCGCAGCGACAGGACGGTACGAATCCCGACTCGATACCCAGCTTATCAGGGGCTGGCTCGAGTATCCGGCCTTACCGTCGCCAGGCCACCGTCGCTTCCTGCATCTCCGATAACTGCTCGCGCAGCTGCCCGATCAGGTTCTCCCAGTGGCGCTCGTCCTCGAACCAGGGGAAGGCCAGCGGGAAAGCGGGGTCGTCCCAGCGCTTGGCCAGCCAGCCCTGGTAGTGGATCATGCGCAGGGCCCGCAGCGCCTCGACCAGGTTGAGCTCGCGCGGGTCGAATTCGCAAAACGTCGCATAGGCTTCCAGCAGCCAGCCCCACTGGCGTTCGCGGTCGCCACGCTCGCCGGAGATCAGCATCCACAAATCCTGCACCGCCGGACCGGTGCGACAGTCGTCGAGGTCGACGAAGTGCGGCCCGTCGCGCCACAGGATGTTGCCGGGATGACAGTCGCCGTGCAGGCGGATGGGACGGTAATCTCCGGCGCGCTCCCAGGCGCCGGCCACGTGCGCCAGCAGGTCGTCGGTCAGCGTCCGGAAGGCGGATTCCAGGTGGAACGGAATCCACTCGTTTTCCAGCAGCCAGTCGCGCGGGCCGCGGCCCAGGGCTTCGACCGAAATCGATCCGCGATGCGCGAACGCCCCGACCTGCCCGACCGCGTGCATCCGACCCAACGCGCGCCCGACGCGCTTGAGGGTGTCCTCGTCCTCCGGCTCCGGCGCATGACCGCCCTGGCGCGGAAACAGCGCGTAGCGAAAGTCGGCGTGCTCGTGCAGCGTGCGGCCATTGAAGGCCAGGGGCGCGACCACCGAAAGCCCGCTCGCGGCCAGCTCGGCGGTAAACGCGTGTTCTTCGAGGATGGCCTGGTCGGACCAGCGAGCGGGCCGGTAGAACTTGGCGATGACCGGATCGGCCTCTTCCAGCCCGATCTGCCAGACCCGGTTTTCGTAGCTGTTGAGCGCCAGCAGCCGCCCGTCGGTCACCATGCCGAGGGCTTCGGCGGCCTCGAGTACGCGTTCGGGCTGGAGCAGTGCAAACGGCCGCCCGGCGTCGGTCTTTTCTTCGTGGTCCATGGCGCCATTGTGCGCCCAATGACAGGAACAACGCCAACCCGGCCACCCGTCGTGCGTTAACGAACAGATGCTTCAGTCCACCAGGGATCAATATGAGACTGGCTGCTCCAAACGCAGTAGCCGCATCGTCACCGGGGCCTTCCCCCCCACGGCAATCGACGCCCGAGGCGACGCGCAGGATCAGGAAAACCGTGGCTGATGTAAGGTAACTCCATGAAAACTCGATCGCGCTCATGGTTTTTCGTTCATGCCGCTTGCTCGTTGCTGGTCGCTTTTTCGCTGCCTGGTGTTGCCAAAGAGACTGCGAACGACACTTGGTTCGAGGTCGAGCAACTCAACGCAGGGCTGGCTGAGCCCCCCGAAGACCTCGCCCGCGACACGCCGCGAGAGGCGGTCAGCGAATTCCTGCGCCTGACCGAGGAAAAGCGCTTTCAAGCCGCTGCCCATCTGCTCGATCTCAGCGAACTCGAAAACGTCGAGCAGGCCGACCGCGGCCCGGAGCTGGCGCACAAGCTTGCCGAAATACTCGACCGCACAACGGTCATCGACTGGCGCAACCTGTCCAATCGGCCCGACGCCCTGCTGGAATCGGGCACGACCGATCGGCCGCAGGCCGGCCAGGCCCGGCGAAGCCTGCGCTTGAGCGCGCTCGAACTGGACCGGCGCCCCATCGAGATCCGTCTTAGCCGGATCAAGAGCGCCGACGCCGATCCGGTATGGGTTTTTTCAGCGCAAACCGTGCGCAGTATCGATGCCCTGCACGAACGCTACGGGCCCCGCTGGCTTGAACAGCAACTTCCCCAGCCGCTGCGGGACAACAGCCTGCTGGGAACCCGGCTCTGGGAATGGCTGGCCCTGCCGCTGATCGTTGCCTTTCTCGTTTTGATCGGCAGCCTGCTGCGGCGTTTGCTGGGATGGCTCGGTCATGCCGTGCCGGTCAACTGGATCAACCGGGCCACCGATCGCACCCGCATGCCGTTGACGATCGCGCTGACCGCGATCATCGGTCAGATCATCATGGCCTGGGTCATCAGCTTCTCCGGGCCGCTCTATCAGATCATCACGCCGCTGCTTGTGGGTCTGACCATCATCGGCCTGACTTTTGCCGCATTACGTGCCATAGACGCAACGCTGGAAATCGTTACCGAGCGCTTCGTGCATCACATCGATGATTCGCACGAAAGCGACAGACGAGAGTTGTATACCTCGATTTACGCACTGCGCCGTTTCGTGCTGTTGGCGGCGGTGGTGATCAGTGCTGCCTTGTTCATTGCCCAGCTCGGGCTTTTTGAGAACGTGGGCATGTCGCTGCTCGCCTCGGCAGGGGTGGTCGCAGTCATTCTCGGCATTGCCGGGCAGACCGTCCTCGGCAACATTCTTGCCAGCCTCCAGATTGCCATCGCCAAGCCGATTCGAATCGGTGATGCGATCGAATACGAAGGGAAATGGGCCTACGTCGAATCCATCTTCTACACCTATCTGGTTTTGCGCGTTTGGGATAATCGACGACTGCTGGTACCCGTTCAATATTTCATTTCGCACCCGTTCGAAAACTGGTCGATGGTCGATGCCAGCGTCACACGGAGTTTTTCGCTCAAACTCGACCACTGCGCCGAACCCGGCCGCTTGCGCGAGGTCTTTGACGAGCTCGTGGAGAACGAGGAAACAGCAATCCGCGATGAGATGACGATGACGGTGGTCAGTGACCATACCGAGAAATATCAAGAGGTCATGTTCTTCGCCACGGCGTCAAACCCGACCGAAGCCTGGCTGCTGCAACTGAAACTCAGAGAGGCCGTCGGCGACTGGGTACGCCAGCACCATCCCGAATGGTGGCCCATCGACAGGCTCGACCTTCACCGCGGCGAAAGGGCAGCAAATACGCGCTGATTAATGCGAGCTTAACCTCGGGTGTTGCACAGTGAACGGTGAACACGATTCGTATCGTCCAACCGATTGACCTGCAAGGTGGAACATGAACAAGGATCAAGCTCGTGGCCAATGGGATCGGATTTCGGCCAAAGTCAAGCAGACTTGGGGTGACGTCACCGATGACGAAATCAAGCAGGCAGAAGGCAACATGGATGAGCTGATCGCCCGCATCCGCGAGAAGTACGGCGACAGCAAGGAAGCCATTGCCGAGAAGATCGACCAACTGATGAAGGATTGAGAAATCATGAAGACGACTGGGCGAACGCTGTTTTTTCTTATGTTGCTGGCACTGTTCAGCGCCGGCGCGCTGACCGGCTGCGAGGACCCCGGGCCTGCCGAAGAAGCCGGACAGGAAATCGACGAGGCTGTCGAAGAGGCCGGCGATGAGCTCGAAGAGATGGGTGATGAAGTCGAGGAAGAAACCGACTGATCTTGTTTAAGCTTTTTAGGGCATGCCCCACGATCAACCGGTCGTCGCGCTCTGCACGACCGACGAGCATCGATTTGAGTTGATCCACGTTCCGGCCGAGCGGCCGGAACGGCGCCTGCTTTTCTTGCCCGGCATGGGTCTGTCGGCGCGCCAGTACATTCCTTTCGGCCGGGCTCTGGCGGGTCTGGGCATCGAGACCCTGATCCACGAATGGCGCGGGCTGGGCTCGTCGAGCCTGCGCGCCTCGCGCGCGGTCAACTGGGGCTACCGCGAGTTGCTGGAAATGGATCTGGATCCGGCGATCGACGCGGCCCGCGAGCTGGCCGGAGACCGCCCGCTGATCATCGGTGGTCACAGCCTCGGTTCGCAGCTGGCCCTGCTGGCCGCCGCGCGCCGTGCCGACGATGTTGAAGGCCTGCTGATCGTGGCCGGCGGGGCGCCTTACTGGCGCTGCTTCCGGGGCTGGATGCGTCTGATCCTGCGCGCCCTGTACTTCGGCATGCCGGCCGTGGCCGGCCTGGTCGGCCACTACCCGGGCCGCCGGCTGGGTTTTGCCGGCCGCGAAGCGCGCGGGGTGATCGGCGACTGGGCGGCCAGCGGCCGCAGCGGAACCTACGTGCCGACCGGCATGGATTTCGACTTCGAATCCGCACTGGGCCAGCTGAACCAGCCTCTGCTGGGTGTGCACATGGCCGACGACTGGTTCGTGCCGCAGGCCTCGCTGGACTGGTTGACCGGCAAGCCGGGCTCGGCCTCCAAACGGCAGATCGACATCGACCGCACCGGCATGGACGGCCCGGCCGACCACTATCGCTGGATGCAAGCGCCGGCCGGCACCGCTCAGGCCGTGGCGAACTGGGCGCGCGGGCAGCTTCAGCCGGCCGAATCGAGCATTGCCGCGAGCAAACGCGCGTAGAACTTTTCGCTCAGCGAGTTCGGCTGATCCAGCCCGAGCCGGGCTAGCGCGTCCCGGTGTCGGTCGGGCCGGCCGCGCAGGGCGGCGGCCAGCAGGCGGGGCTTGCTGCGCGAGAGCGCGCGCAGGCGCTGAAGCGCCGGCACCAGCTTGCGCTCCAGTTCGGTGAAGTCGCTGCCGAACGGGTAGTTCGGGAAGCGGCTGCGATCGAAGTGTCGTTCCAGGGACTGGCGGGTGTTGCGCCGGGCCGAGGCCGGGACCTGCCAGTCGCGCGCCAGCTTGCCGGCCGACCGGGCGCGCTCGACGAATTCGTCCTGGAACTGCGCGTCCATGACCCCGACCAGGGTCTGGATGCATTCCTCGTCGGTCTTGCCGCGCAGGTCGGCGACCCCGTACTCGGTGACGAACACATCGCGCAGGTGGCGCGGGATGGTGCAGTGGGGGTAGTCCCAGACGATGTTGGAGACCCGTTTTCCCTCGCTGGTGCGGGTCGAGCGCAGCATCAGGATCGAGCGACCGCCCTCCATGGCGTGGGCCATGGCGACAAAGTTGTACTGGCCGCCCACGCCGGAGACCACCTGGTGGTCGGCGAGCCCGTCGGAGACGGCCGCGCCGGTGGCGGTGACCATCATGCAGGTGTTGATGAAGCGCGCGTTCTTGCGCTGCGCGATTTCCAGCGCTTCGTTGCCGCCGTAGAGCTGGTTGATCCTTCCGACCCCGTGCATGCGAAAGCGCGGTCGCTCGCGCGGCGACAGGTCGTTGAGGAAATCGTAGAACTCGCGGCTGCCGAGAAAGAAACCGCCGTCCATGATCGCGCCGGTACCGGCTTCTGCCAGCGCCTCGTCGTCGAACACCTCGCGTTTTAGAATCCCGGCCCGGTAGAGGTGCATGAAGCCGTCCATGAACAGCTCGCTGGCCCCGTACAGGCCCTGCTCGAAAGCGCGTCGATCTTCCAGCGCGCAGGGCGCCGGGTCCATCGTCCCCAGCAGCTCGCGATAGCCGGCGTTGTCGCGATGGCGCAGGATCAGGCTGTGGACCAGCGCGTCGGCCAGCGAACCGATGCCGATCTGCAGCGTGCCTTCGTCGGCGACCAGGCGGCTGGCGTGGAAACCCACGGCATGGTCCTGCAGTTCGACCGGCGTGCGCGGCAGGCCGAACAGCGGCTGGGCCGGATCAGCCTCGACGATGCGGTCGAAGAATCCCGCCTCGACCACCGCATCGCCGGGCATGAAGGGCAGCTCGGGGTGAACCTGGCCGAGCGTCAGGCGCCGCCGGTCGTCCAGCCGGTCCAGGCGGCGTTTCAGGTCCAGGCTGACGTCGGGGTTGCACGACAGGCTGTAGGTCCCGCCATGCTCAGGCGAGATCAGCTGCGCGGTCAGATTGACGCCGCGATCGGCCAGATCGCGCGCGACGTGGGTGTAGTTCGAGGAGATGTAGCGGCGCTGGCGCAGGCTGTTGCCGAGGGCGGCACCGGACTGGACATAGAACTCGGTCACGCCGACGTTGTCGGGCATGCTTTCGCGACGCAGGTCGGACAGGTAGTCCAGGCGCGGGTAATCGGTGCCGAAATGGCGGTCGAGAAACGGCCGCAGAAATCGCTCCTGCAGCCAGTGATCGGGCTCGGGCAGGTCAAGCGACAGCGCCGTAATGATCTGCAGATCGATCGACGGGTCGGCGCAGGCCCGGGCGTAGAAGGCGTTGACCAGCCGATTGGGCTTGCCCAGCGCCAGCGGCAGGCCCATGACGATGCGGCCGTCCAGATATTCCAGCGCGTCGTCGACCACGGCTTCCAGGGCGGGGGATTCGACGTTCAAGAAAGCGCCTCCGGTGCGGGCCAAGGAACCTCCACGCTACCTCAAAATGCATCCGGCGGGCTGATAAAATCCCGAGCCTCGACTTCCGCCGCCGATCAACGCCCGCCATGAGCGTCTACGAACTGCTGAAATATCTTCACATCGCCCTTGCCCTGGTCAGCCTGCTGGGCTTCGGGCTGCGCGGTTTTGTCCGACTGGTGCAGCGGCGACCGCTGGCCGCGCCCCTGCTGCGGATCGGACCGCACATCTCCGATACCCTGCTGCTGGCCACCGGGGTTGCCCTGTGGCTGCTCGGCGGCTGGCCGCTGTGGTCGTGGTTCGGCGCCAAACTGGTGCTGATCGCCGCCTACGTCTACACCGGGGTGCTCGCCTTCCGCACGCCGGAGCCTCAGCGCGCGGTGTCGCTGTATGCCGGGGCCCTGGTGCTGTTTCTGGCCGTGGTCGTGGTCAGCGTCTTCAAGCCGGTGCTCTGAGTGCTCTACCAGGGGATGGACTGACCGTCCCAGGCGAAGAACCCGCCGCTGTCGTCGCTGCCGAGCTCATCGATCACCTGCAGCAGGCGCCCGGCCGTGAACGCCGGGCTGAACAGCTTTTCGCTAGGCACGTTGGCCTGAAACGGGGCCGAGAGTCCGGTGTCGGTGGTGCCGGGATGCAGGCCGGCGATGATGACGTTGGCAAAGCGCCGGCGCGCCTCGATCGAGGCGGTCCTGAGCAACTGGTTCAAGGCGGCCTTGCTCGATCGGTAGGCATACCAGCCGCCGAGGCGATTGTCGCCGATCGAACCCACCCGGGCCGAGAGCGCTGCGAACACCGCCTTGTCGGCGCGGCTCATGAGGGGCAGAAAATGGCGCAGGCACAGCGCCGGGCCCATCGCGTTGACCGCGAAAACCCGCTGCAACGACTCAAGCTCAAGGTCCTCAAGCCGTTTTTCCGGGGACACGCCGTTCTCAGCGTGCAGCAGGCCGGCGGCGTGGACCACGAGCTGGGGGCGCATGCGCGCGCCTCGGAGCCGCTCGGCGACCGCGGCGATGGTCTGCGGGCAGGTCACGTCCAGGGCCATCGGCTGCAGACGATCACCGTGGCCCTGACGCAGGGCCGCCAGATCCTGCGCTCGATCGGGTGCGCGGGCGCAGGCGATCACGCGCTCGACGCCGTCGTCGTCGAGCAGTTGTCGCACCAGCGCCAGGCCGATGCCGCGGCTGGCACCGATGACCAGGGCGGTGAGTGGCCTGGGGAATGAATCGAGCATGCGCGTACCGTATGATAGGCGGCGTGAAATCCGTTCCCGTTTCGATCATGAGGCTCGCATGGGCGGTCGCCATCCTGCTTGCGCTGAGCGCCTGCGGCTCCGGCGCGCGCGAAATCCGCGGCGAGCGGCCGCTGGTTCGTGTCGAAGGCCTGGTTGTCGACGGCG
>JAWLFD010000243.1:0-3458 GCA_041685745.1 Wenzhouxiangella sp. | reverse complement strand
CTGCCGTATTCGAGCATTGTTGCGCTCAACGAGCATGCGGCCGTGTTGCACTACCAGCATCTTTGTCCCGAACGCCCGCCGGCTTCGCGCAGTTTCCTGATCGATGCCGGGGCCAGCCATTACGGCTACGGCAGTGACGTCACCCGGACCTTCACGCAGGTCGATCCAGGTCCTTTCGCGGGCCTGATCAGTGAGATGGATGCCCTGCAGCAGCGGCTGTGCCAGGCCATGGTTCCGGGCGCTCGATTCACCGACCTGCACCGGCAGGCACATCACGGCATTGCCCACATCCTCCATCACGCCGGGATCGTCGACCTGCCTGCCGAAGACATGGTCGCGGCCGGCATCAGCAGCTACTTCTTCCCGCATGGCCTGGGACATTTTCTCGGTGTTCAGGTCCATGATGTCAACGGCCAGGTCGATGCCGACGGCCAGGCGCTGCCACCTCCTGACGCGTTCCCGTCACTGCGCCTGACCCGGGCGCTGGCCCCGGGCAACGTGGTGACCGTGGAGCCGGGCCTGTACTTCATCCCGATGTTGCTCGAGCGCCTGCGCGCCAGCGACTTCGCTCGCCAGGTGGACTGGTCGGCGGTGGACCAGCTGCGCCCGTTCGGCGGCATTCGCATCGAAGACGACGTGCTGGTGAGCGAATCAGAGCCGGTCAATCTGACCCGCCAGGCGTTTGCCGCAACCGGTCAGGACGCCTGGCGGTTGGCGTGACCGACGCTTTTCTGGCCGAGCTTGCCGGGCTGCTCGACGGTCCGGGCCTGCGGCTGCCGGGCGAGGATCTGGCCCGCTACGAGAGCGAGTGGCGCGGCCGCTACGAATCCCGGCCGCTGGCCGTGGCGCGGCCGGCGGACGCGGCGATGCTCGCCGCGCTGGTGAAATGCTGCGCCCGTCACCGCATCGGCATGGTGCCCCAGGGCGGCAACACCGGTCTGGTTGGGGGCGCGGTGGCTCGTGGAGATCGGCGCGAACTGCTGATCAGCCTGGAGCGGCTGCGCGCGGTCCGCGATCTGGATTCCGACTCGGCCTGCCTGACCGTCGAGGCCGGCTGTACCCTGGGTGCGGCGACCGGGGCGGCTGCCGCGCAGGGCTGGCGCTTGCCGCTCGCCCTGGCCTCGGGCGACAGCGCCACGGTCGGCGGGGTCCTGGCCACCAACGCCGGCGGTAACGAAACCATCCGGTTCGGCAACGCCCGGCACATGGTCCTCGGTCTCGAGGCGGTGCTGGCCGATGGGTCGATCTGGCACGGGCTGTCGCCGCTGCGCAAGGACAACGCGGGCTACGACCTGGCCCAGCTGCTGGTCGGTTCGGAGGGCACGCTGGGCATCATCACGGCCGCTTCGCTGGCGCTCAAGGCGCTGCCCCGGCAGCGGGAAGTCGTCTGGCTGGCCGTTTCTTCGCCGGCTTCGGCCCTGTCGGTGCTGCGCCGCCTGCGCCAGGCCATGGGGGAAACCGTTACTGCCTTCGAGGTCATGCCGGCGCTGGCGATCGAGTTCGTCCTGGCGCATCTGTCCGGCGCTCGCTGCCCGGTCGACCCGCGCGCCCCGTGGCATGTGCTGATCGACTGCGATTGTGCCGCGCCCGGTCAATGGTTGCGCGAGGGCCTGCTCGAATGCCTGGAAGCCGAATGCGCGGCCGCGATGGTGTCCGATGTCGTCGTCGCTCAAAGTCAGGCGCAGGCCGCCGACTTCTGGCACATCCGGGAGAGTATCTCGGATGCGCAAAAAGCCGGCGGGGTCAGCCTCAAACACGACATTTCGGTGCCGATCGCGAGGATTCCCCGCTTCATCGACCAGACGCTGGCGCAGCTAAGCGACCGACTGCCGGGCATTCGCCCCTGCGTGTTCGGTCACTTCGGCGACGGTAACCTGCACTTCAATCTCTCCCAGCCTCGCGAGATGGCGGCCGACGAGTTTCGGGCGCGCGAGGACGAGATCAACGAGGTGGTGTTTTCCAGCGTGCTGGCGGTGGGTGGTTCGATCGCCGCCGAGCACGGCATCGGCTTGCTGCGCAGGGAATGGATGGAAAGAAGCGCCGAACCGGCGGCGCTTCTTGCGATGAGGCGGATCAAGCAGGCGCTTGATCCGCTCGGGCTGCTGAATCCCGGGAAGGTGCTCGCAGCCGATTATTCCTCGTCGGCCGGCGCCATTTGCGACTGAAGGTAGTTCTGTTCGCCGAGGCGATCCATCAGCGCAAGCTGGGTTTCCAGGTAGTCGACGTGGCCTTCCTCGTCTTCGAGAATCTTCTGGAACAGGTCCCGGCTACCGTAGTCGCGGCATTTTTCGGCGTATTCCACGGCATCGCGATACATCGGGATGGCTTCGTGCTCCAGCGCCAGATCGCATTCGATGGCCTCGCGCGGGGTTTCGCCGATCTTCAGGCGACCCAGATCCTGCAGGTTGGGCAGGCCTTCGAGGAAGAGAATGCGCTTGATGATTTCATCGGCGTGCTGCATCTCCTCGATCGATTCCTGGTACTCCTTCTTCGCCAGACGCTCCAGGCCCCAGTCCTCGAACATGCGGGAGTGGAGAAAATACTGGTTGATGGCGGTCAGTTCGCCCTTGAGTGCCTGGTTCAGCAATTCGATAATCTTTGGATCGCCTTTCATGTTTTTTCCTTCGAGAAATGTACCGAGTGCGGATGAATCAAAACCACGTCGAATGATACCGCAGCGCCGTGCAGCAAAGGTAGGGAAAGGCGTGGACCCCGGAAAGCTCAGAGGATGTTGCCGGCAAGAATCTGCAGCGATGAAGCCTGTTGCGGTCTTGCGTGGACCGAAAGCACGACTTCCTCGGCAAATTCCCGGCAACTTCCGCACACGCTCGAGCAACCCGTCAGGGCCTGGATTTCATCGAATCCCAGCCCCTCCTGGGCCAAGGAGCGGATGGTGTCTTCCTTGAGTCGATTGCAGATGCATACGTACATGGTGCACATACTGTAGCAAATGCGAATCATTGTCAATCTTGATCCAGATCAATTTTTCGTTCGGGTATGCCCATTCGCTGTTTTTTGACGGTCATCGGGGCATCGTCGAGAGTCATTCGCCAGCAAGGTCACAGCCACCATGAAACCGTTGCCCGAGCAGGAATCGGTCTGGGATTACCCTCGACCACCCGCGATCGAGTCGATCGACTGGCCCCTGAAGGTCGAGCACGCCGGTCACGTGCTCGCCGAGACGACCGACGGCCTGCGGGTGCTGGAGACCTCGCACCCGCCCTGCTTTTACTTCCCCCGGGCCGACGTCGACTTCCGCTATCTGGAACCCAGCCAGACCCGTACTTTCTGCGAGTGGAAAGGGCAGGCACGTTACTGGCATCTGCGCATCGGTGATCAGCTGATTCACGACGTCTGCTGGGCCTATCCCGACCCGACCGATGCCCGGCTGGCCGACAGGCTGTCGTTCTACGCCGGGCGGGTCGAGGCCTGCTACGTGGCCGGCGAGCGCATCCGGG
>JAWLFD010000031.1:0-14442 GCA_041685745.1 Wenzhouxiangella sp. | reverse complement strand
CGGGTCGCGATCCAGCAAAGGCCAGGCGGGATAGAAATCGTGCAGGATCTGGGCGGTGGGCAGCCCGGTGCGAAGCGCGTCCAGGCTGTGTCCGATCAGCGAGGAAACGACCACTCGTCCGATCGCGAAGCGCTGAATGATTGCGGCCAGCCATTGCCGATAGCCCGGGTCTGCGCTCACGGTGTCGGAAATCGAGGGCGTAAGCGGCAGCTCGCGCACGCAACCCCGACCCGGTCCTGATGCATACAGGCGCAGCACCTGGCCATGGGTGGTGCCGGCCGGATCACCGGCGGCCGAGAGCACGAGATGATGGCCTTCGACGTCGCGGTCGGCGACGTCTTCGATCCACCGCGATACGCCGCCGCCCCAGTCGTGACTGATGTGCAGGGTGACCGGTTTTCCGTCCAGTCCGATCGGCGGCGGCGCCGCGAGCGGCGGCTCGGCGGCCAGCGACTGCAGCCGCAGGCGTGCCGCTCCCAGGGCGGCCGCCGTTGCCGGCCGGGCGGCCTCGCCGTCGGTGAGGGAGCGCGCCGGGTCGAACACGAACAGACTGTCGATGACCACCGCGGGGCTGTTTGCGCCGATCGTCCCGGCGGCCCCCGGCGGCAGGTAGAGACAGTCGACGGGGAATTCTTCGATCAATGTTGCCTGGTGCTCGGAGCACAGCCAGAGCCAGCGGTCGGCGTCATCGGCGTCCGTGAAGCGGTCGAGGCCGGCCAGCGGATTGATCCCGCCGGCGTAGTTGCCGGCCGGCAGGCGCGGCAGCAGGGTCGATTCGGCCAGCGGCGCGGCCAGCCGTTCGCGCCAGTGGGCGGGCAAACGCAGTCCGCTGCGAAGGAAAAGCACCGCGCAATCCGCTGCGCACGCTTCGGCGAGTGCCAGGCAGCGCCGGAAATCGGCGGCTCGCGGGTCGCGTCGACAGCACTGCGCGGCCGGGTCGCCGGCGGCCAGCGGCAGCGCGGCCAGCCAGTGTTCGTCGATGCGGCCATCGTCGCCGGGCAGCGCGATGAACTGGATCGGAGCGGGTTCTCCGGCCGGATTGCTTTGCATAAAACGCCTGGTCGAGACAGTCGGTGCGCGGATTGCTCGGGCCAACCAGCCCTTATACTGGCCGGATGCGCAAGCCTTGCCTGTTTGCGCTAAGGATTTCAACGCCCATTATCTCCCATTCCGGTCCGTCATCTGCCAGCAATGCCACGCGCACGATCCCCAAGCGAAAAATCGCGCTGGAGCCTCCGAAGATTTCTGTTCCTGCTCGGACTGTTTGCGCTCGGGCTGGGCCTGGGTCTGGGCGGTCCCTGGGTCTGGTGGCTGGACCGCGAGGCCGGCCAGCGCTTTGCCGATCGCCAGTGGACCCAGGCCAGCCGGGTCTATGCCCGGCCGCTGGAGCTGTATCCGGGCCGGTCGCTGGACGCCCAGCGCCTGGTCGGTGAGCTGGAAGCGATCGGCCTGAAGTCGGGCGATCCGGCCGCGGTCGGCCGCTTTCGGCGCCAGGGCGACCAGGTCGAGGTGCATGCGCCGGGATTCCGGTTCGGGGATGGCCGCCAGTCCGCCCAGCGGCTGCGCGTGCGGTTCTCGGGCAGCAGCATTGCCGGCCTGGAGACGGTTGGAGGGAGCGACAGCGCGCTGGTGCGCCTGCCGCCGGCTGAGCTGGGCAGCCTGCTGCCGCTGGACGATCGCGATCGCACGCTGGTCGCGCTGGCCGAGTTCCCGCCGCTGCTGGTGACCGGCATCCAGGCGGTCGAGGACCGCCAGTTCGCCCATCATCACGGCGTCGACCCGCGCGGCCTGCTGCGCGCGGCCTGGGTCAACCTGCGCCGCGGCGAGGTGCTGCAGGGCGGTTCCACGATCACCCAGCAGCTGGTCAAGAACCTGTTTCTCACGCCCGAGCGCAGCCTGCTGCGCAAGTTCAACGAGGCGGTCATGGCGCTGTCGCTGGAGCGGCGCTTCGGCAAGGCCGAGATCCTGGAGGCCTACCTCAACGAGGTCTACCTGGGCCAGGACGGCGGGCGTGCCATCCACGGCTTCGGACGCGCGGCCGAGCACTACTTCGGGTTGCCGGTCCAGGCCCTGGGTACCGAGCAGATCGCCCTGCTGGTGGGGATGGTCCGGGGCGCGTCCTGGTATCACCCGCGGCGCAACCCGGAGCGCTCGCTTCGGCGCCGCGACCGGGTCATCGACATGTTTCACGAGACCGGACTGATCGAAGAGGGCGAGTGGCGGCGGGCCCGATCGGCCGCTGTGGACCTGGGCTCGCCGAGTCGCAACGGTTCAAGACGGCACGACGGCTTTCTCGACCTGGTGGCGCGCCAGCTGCGGCGCGACTACCGCGATCGGGATCTGCGCGGCACCGGCCTGCGCATCTTCACCACGCTGGATCCGGTTGCCCAGCAGGAGGCCGAGCGAGCGCTGGCCGACGGGCTTGGCGAGGTGGAGCGCTCGGCGGGCGAGCTGCAGGGCGCCATCGTGCTGGTCGAGCCGGCGTCGGGTGAAATCCGCGCGCTGGTCGGCGATCGCGCGCCCGGGCGCTTCGGCTTCAATCGTGCTCTGGACGCGCGTCGCCCGGTCGGGTCGGTGATCAAGCCGTTCATCTACCTGCTGGCCCTGGCCCAGCCGGATCGCTGGCACCTGGCCTCCACCCTGGTCGATACCCCGCTGTCGGTGCCCGTGGCCGGACAGGAACCGTGGCGGCCCGACAATATCGATCAAGTCAGCCACGGCGAGGTCGCGCTGATGGATGCGCTGGCGCGTTCGTTCAACCAGGCAACCGTGGCCCTGGGGCTGGAGATCGGGCTGCCGGCCCTGTTCGAACTGCTCGAGCAGCTCGGCGTGACCGGCCCGGACCAGGCCCATCCTTCGGCGTTTCTCGGCGCCATCGACCTGACCCCGCTGCAGGTGGCCCAGCTCTATCAGCCGCTGGCGGCCGAAGGTTACAGCACGCCGCTTCGGGCGATCAACCAGGTGCTCGATCGTGACGGCAGCGAAATCGGTCGCTACGGGCGGCGCCTGCGACCGGTGCGCGAGCGCGAGGCGCTGGCGCTGCTGGACTTCGCGCTGCGCCACGCCGTAACCGACGGTACGGCTCGCAGCCTGGCCTGGCGACTGCCGGACGATCCCGGCGTGCGCGGCAAGACCGGCACCAGCAACGACCGCCGCGACGCCTGGTTCGTCGGCTATACCGACGACTGGCTGGGCGTGGTCTGGACCGGGCGCGACGACAACGCCCCGGCCGGTGTGAGTGGATCGGCAACGGCCCTGCCGGTCTGGGCCGACCTGTTCAGCGATCTGCCGCTGCGCACCGTCCGGCGCAGCTGGCCGGAGAACATCGAGTGGTTCTGGATCGACTGGCCTTCGCCCCGGCTGGCCTCGGAAAGCTGCCCCAACGCGCGTGCCATCCCGTTCGTGAGCGGCAGCCAGCCGGCGGCGCTGTCACCGTGCCTGGAGCCGGCCGACGATGAGCGCAGACGATGGTTCCGGCGGCGCTAGAATGGGGTTCCTCGAAAGAAATGCATCCATCCATGATGAGCTCTTGTTACCGACCGTTGGCGCTGTTGTCCGTGCTTGTGGTCGGCTGTGCCACCCAGTCCCCGGCGCCGGTCGATGAGCGGATAGCGTCCGAACAGGTGCGTGCCCCGGCCGCCGCCGAAGCGCGCGGGCTGCAGGTCTTTGCCCTGCGCAATCCGGCCGTGGCCGAGCTGAGCCAGGCGGCGATGCAGGCCGAGCAGGCCAACGACCTGGACCGGGCCGCGATGCTGCTCGAACGCGCCCTGCGCATCGAGCCGCGTGATCCGGAAGTGCTCCAGCAGATGGCCGAGGTGCGGCTGGACCAGGGCCGGTGGGAGCAGGCCGAGAACCACGCCCGGCGCTCCTTCGACGTTGGTCCCCGGGTCGGCGAGCTGTGCCAGCGCAACTGGCGCACGATCGCGCTGTCGCTGGAGCGCCGCCAGGACCTCCAGGCGGCCGAAGCGGCCCGCACGCGTGTGCAGGCCTGCCAGGTCGAGGCGCCGCCGCGCCTGTGATGGGGTCATGAGCGATCGCGGCGGCGAGCTGGCGGCCGTGTTCGAAGCCGGCGGTGCGCTGGCCCGGGCGCTGCCGGCGTTCCGACCCCGGCCCGGGCAACAGCAGCTCGCCCTGACCATCGCCGAGTGCCTGGACAGCGGCACGGATCTGGTCGCCGAAGCCGCCACCGGCACCGGCAAGACCATGGCCTACCTGGTGCCGGTGCTGTTGCGCGATGCGCGCGTGATTCTTTCAACCGGCACCCTGAATCTGCAGGACCAGCTGTATCGTCGTGATCTGCCCATGGCCCTGGGCGCGCTCGGTCTGGAGCGCAAGGTCGCCTTGCTGAAAGGCCGGGCCAACTATCTGTGCCTGCAGCGTCTCGAGCAGCACCTGGCCGCCGACGCAACGAACGCGGCGGTGACCGAGGAGCTGATCCGGATCCGGGCCTGGTCCCGGCACACCGAGTCCGGCGAGATCAGCGAGCTGGACGAGATCGCCTCGGACTCGCCGGTCTGGCCGCTGGTGACCTCCACCCAGGACAACTGCCTGGGCTCCGATTGCCCGAAGCTCAACCAGTGTCACCTGGTGCGAGCCCGTCGGCAGGCCCAGGAGGCCGACGTGGTGGTGGTCAACCATCACCTGCTGTTCGCCGACCTGGCCCTCAAGCAGACCGGCTTCGGTGAAGTGCTGCCCGGCGCCTCGGCCGTGGTCATCGACGAGGCTCACCAGGTGCCCGACACGGCCATGCGGTTCTTCTCGCGCGGGGTCAGCGCCTGGCAGGTGCGGGAACTGGCGCGCGACAGCCTGGCGGCCTGCGCCGGAGCGCCGGGCAGCCTGGCCCTGCTGCAGACGCCGATCGCCGATCTCAGGAGCGCGCTGGAGCAGCTTCGAAGCGAGTTCGCCGGGCTTGCGCCCCGGGGGGAGTTCGGTCGCCTGAACGCGGTGCGGCCGTTGCTGGAGACGCTCAAAGGGCGGCTTCTTGCGCTGTCCGGGGCGCTGGAGCCGCTGGCCGACCAGACCCGCGACCTGGCCAGCTGCTCCGACCGTGCGCGCTCTCTCCACGACGGCCTGGAATCTTTCCTGACCGGGGCTTGCGGCTATGTGCGCTGGTACCAGCACCGTCAAGGCCGGTTCCAGCTCCAGCTGACCCCGCTGGACGTGGCCGCGCCGCTGGCCGAGTTGCGCGGCCAGGTGCCGGGCTGCTGGATCATGACCTCGGCGACCCTGGCCGTGGGCGGGCGCTTTGCCCATTTCACCGACCGCCTGGGCCTGGAACAGGCCCGCGAGCTGGTCATCGACAGCCCCTTCGACTACCCGGCCCAGACCCGGCTGTGGTTGCCGAGAGATCTGCCGGAGCCGCGCGATCCCGCCCACACCCAGGCGCTGCTGGAGCGGGTCGTGCCGGTGCTGCGGGCCTCGCGCGGACGGGCGTTCCTGCTGTTTACCTCCCACCGGGCGCTGCGGCGGGCGGCCGAGTGGCTGCGCGCGCAAACCGAGTTCAACCTGCTGGTCCAGGAAGAGGCGCCGAGGCACGTGCTGCTCGAGCGTTTTCGCAGCGAGCCCGACAGCGTGCTGCTGGGTGCGGCCAGCTTCTGGGAAGGGGTCGATGTGCCAGGGGCCGCGCTCAGCGTCGTGGTGATCGACAAGCTGCCCTTTGCCGCCCCCGACGACCCGGTGCTCGAAGCCATTCTCGGTGCGGTGCGCGAAAGCGGCGAAAATCCGTTTCTGCGCGTTCAGCTGCCCCAGGCCGTGCTCGCCCTCAAGCAGGGCGCCGGTCGGCTGATCCGCCAGGCCGATGATTTCGGCGTGCTGATTCTCGGCGATCCGCGCCTGACGACCAAGTCCTACGGGCGCCTGTTTTTGTCCAGCCTGCCGCCGATGACCCGGGTCGAAGGCCAGGCCGAGGTGATCGAGTTCATCCATGAGCGGCTGGCGTCGTGAACGTGCTGGCCATAGAAACCTCGACGCCGATGTGCTCGGTCGCCCTGGCCGTCGGCGGCGAAGTTCGCGCGCGCCGGGAACATGCGCCGCGCGGTCATGCCACGCTCGTGTTGCCGTGGGTTGAGGAACTGCTGGCCGAGGCCGGGCTCGACTACCGGCGCCTGGATCGACTGGCCGTGGGCCGCGGACCGGGCGGCTTCACCAGCCTGCGCATCGGGCTGGGGGTGGTCCAGGGTATCGCCCTGGCCCACGACCTGCCGGTGGCGCCGATTTCCAGCCTGGCCGCCCTGGCCCAGAGCGCCGAGCCGGCCGCGCAGCGGGTGCTGGCTTTGATCGATGCGCGCATGGGCGAGGTCTTTGCCGGCTGGTTCGAGCGCGGCGATACCGGTCTGCGCGAGCTTGCGCCGGAAGCGGTGCTGGCACCGCAGGCGGTGAGCTTGCCCGGTTCCGGTCCATGGCTGGTGACCGGCTCCGGCCTGGCGGCTTATCCCGACTTGATCCGCGACCGACTGGGCGCTGAGACCGTGACCTGGCGACCGGATGCCTGGCCGCTGGCCGAGTCGCTGATCGGCCTGGCCGCCGGTGTCGACCCGGTGCCGGCCTGGCAGGTCGAGCCGACCTACGTTCGCGACCGCGTCACTCAGGACTGAGACGTTCCAGCAATTCCTGTCCGGTTGCATCGGCCGGATCGTCCAGCCACGCCTGGACGATCCGACGGCAGTCCGCGGCGGAAGCCTCGAGCAGGCTTTTCTTGATTCCCGGAAGCACCGACGGCGGCATGCTCAGACGATTCAGGCCCAGTCCGAGCAGCAGGCGGGCGGTGCGTTCGTCGCCGGCCAGCTCGCCGCAGACCGTGACCGGACAGTTGTGCCTGGCGCCGGCCTGCTGAATCCGCTGGAGCAGGAACAGCACGGCCGGGTGGGTCGGATCGTAGAGGTAGTTGACCAGTTCGTCGGACCGATCGATGGCCAGTACGTACTGGATCAGGTCGTTGGTGCCGATCGACAGGAAGTCCAGCGGTCCGGCCAGCTGGTCGACATCGAGGGCCGCGGCCGGGGTTTCGATCATGCCGCCCACCGGTAATTCGGGATCCACCGCCACGCCCTCCGAGCGAAGTTCGTCTCGGCACCGTTCGATGACTTTGCGCGCCTGGACAATCTCGTCGGCGCGGGTCAGCATCGGCAGCAGAATTTCTACCGGACCGTGGACGGAGGCGCGCAGGATGGCGCGAATCTGCTGCACGAACAGCTCACTCAACGACAGCGAGAGGCGCAGGCCGCGCAGCCCCAGAGCCGGGTTGGGTCCCTTGGTGAATCCGAGCATGGCCGGCAGCTTGTCGCCGCCGGCGTCGAGGGTGCGGATGGTGATCGGGCGGCCCTGCATGGCCTCGATCGCGGCGCGGTAGGCGCGGTACTGGGTGTCTTCGTCCGGCAGCGCGTCGTCGAGGTACAGGTATTCAGTGCGCATCAGGCCGACGGCCTCGACACCGACCTCGCGACAGCGCTCGAAGTCGGGCAGCAGGTCGGCATTGCCGAGCAGAGTGAAAGCCTGCCCGTCGCGGGTAAGCGATGCCCGCCCCAGGTAGCGGCGCAGGTCCAGGCGCCGGCGTCGGCTGGCTTCGCGCTTTTCCCGGTAGTGGCTGAAAAGGCCTTCGTCGGCGCCGGCCAGCACGGCGCCGTAGTGGCCGTCGAGGATGACACCCTCGCTCTCGTCGAGCAGATTCAGCGCGTGATGGACGCCGACCAGCATCGGGATTTCCAGGCTGCGTGCGAGGATGGCGGCATGCGACCAGGGCCCGCCATGCTCGGTGATCAGGCCGGCGACCTTGCGCTGGGCCAGCACCGTGATTTCGGCAGGACCGAGCTCGGTGGCGACCACGATGGTGTCTTCCAGCCGATGCGGCACCTGGGTGCTCACGAACAGCGCCGGCTGTTCGGCGAGCTCCCTGCGCACCAGCCCCACGGCCTGTTCGAGATCCTCGTGGCGCAGCGCCAGATACTCGTCGCCCATGCGCCGGAACTCGGCCTGCAGCTGATCGGCCTGCTGGACCAGCGCCCACTCGGCATTGATGCGGTCGCGGCGGATGCGCTCGGCCGTGCCATCGATGAGCATCGGGTCGCGCAGGATCAGTCGATGCGCCTCGAGCAGGTCGCGTCCGGTTTCGGTCATCTCCTCGCTCATGCGCGCCAGCAGGCCGGCCAGGAATTTCTCGCCGCGTCCGAAGGCCTTGTGCAGGCGCTCGAGTTCCGAGCCGACGGCATCGTCGTCGAGGTGGTATTCGGGGATTGAAAGCTCGCCGGGCGTGAGCCGGTGGACCCGGCCGATGGCAATGCCGCTGGTCACCCCCAGCCCGGTCAGGGCCAGGCTCACTGTTCTTCTCCGAAGCGCTCGTCGACCAGGGCTTTGACGGCTTCGAGCGCGTCGTCCTCGTCGGGGCCATCGAACTCGGCGATCAGCTCGGCGCCACAGGGTGCGCCGAGCAGGAGCACGCCCATGATGGATTTGGCGTTGACGCGCTTGCCGCCGTGGCTCAGCCAGGCCTCGCTGTCGAAGCGCGCGGTCGTCTGGACCAGTTTGCTGGCCGCGCGCGCGTGCAGGCCGAGTCGGTTGCTCAGCGTCAGCGGCCGGCTGATCATTGGTGGGTGATGCCCTGGTGGCCGCCCAGGTCGGCCAGGCGAGCCAGCTGTGCGGCGGGTCGGTCGGCGTGGCTGACGGTCTTGAGCAGCATCGGCAGGTTCAGGCCCGAGATCACCGGCAGATCGCGACCGGCGGCCGCCTTCAGGGCCAGGTTGTGCGGTGTGGCGCCGGGCAGATCGGTCAGGATCACCACGCCGTCCTGGTCGGCACTGCGGGCAATGGCGCCAACCAGCTCGGCCAGCGCCTGATCGGGGTCGACCTGGTCGGCGACCGAGACCAGGGTCAGCTGCAGGCTTCGGCCCAGAATGACCTCGGCCTGGTGGCGCAACGACTCGCCCAGCCCGTTGTGGGTGACCAGCACGATACCCGTCATCGTTCCAGCTCGCGATGACTGACGATGACCCGCCCGGCGCTGGCATCCAGCGCGGCTGCCATGCGGTCGACCAGGTAGACCGAGCGATGCTGGCCCCCGGTGCAGCCGATGGCGATGGTCAGCAGGCTGCGCTGGTCCTCGGCCAGCGCCGGCAGCCAGCGCTGAATGAAGCCGAGGACATCGGCATGGAAGGCCTGGACACGGTCATGGCTTTCCAGCCATTCGCGCACCTCGGCGTCCAGCCCGGTTCGCGGGCGCAGTTCGGCGATCCAGTGCGGGTTGGGCAGACAGCGGGCGTCGAAGACGAAATCGACGTCGAGCGGTACGCCGTTCTTGAATCCGAAGGACTCCAGGACCAGGGTCTGGATGCCGCCGGTTCCGCCCTGGCCAACCCGGCGCAGGACCTGCCGCCGCAGCTGGTGGACGTTGGTCTCGGAGGTATCGATGATCCAGTCGGCGCGCGCGCGCAACGGTGCCATCAGCCGGCGCTCGTCGGCAATGGCGCTGTCCAGGCCGCCGACGGCGGTCAGCGGATGCCGGCGTCGGGTCTCGCTGAAGCGGCGGGCGATGACGGCCGGATGGGCTTCGAGGAAGAGCAGACGGAACTGGGCTGGATCGGGCAGTTCGTCCAGCAGCGCGAGCAGGCGTTCGAGTCCGTCGGCCCCGGTGCGCGCGTCGATGCCGATCGCCACCCGCGGATAGCGTTCCGGCCGCGAGCGAATTTCGGCGATCAATCCGGCCAGCAAGCCTCCGGGCAGGTTGTCGACGCAGTAGTAGCCGAGATCCTCGAGGGCGTTGAGCGCCAGGCTCTTGCCGCTGCCCGACAATCCGCTGATGACCACCGTGGGAGCCGGCCCATCACTTTTGGCTGTTGCGCTCACGGTTTGTTCGACATCATGGCCGAGTGGCGTTCCATGAATTCACGGGCTGCGTCGAAGCCCTTGAGTTTGAGCATGAAGTCGCGCACGGCGACTTCCGCCATCACCGCCAGGTTGCGACCGGGCAGGACCGGCAGGCGGATCTCGGGAATCTCCAGTTCCAGCACCCGCCGTTGCCCCAGGTTGCCGTGCAGACGGTCTACGGTGGACGGGTGGTTGGTGGGGGTGTGAAGGTGGATCATCAGGCGCAGGTACTTGTTGGACTTGATGGCGGTATCGCCGAACATCCTGCGAATGTTGAGCAGGCCCAGGCCGCGTACCTCGAGGTAGTCGCGCAGGACCGCGGGGCAGGCGCCCTCGACCACTTCCGGAGTGATCTGGGTGAACTCCGGGGCATCGTCGGCGATCAGGCGGTGGCCCCGGCTGACCAGCTCCAGGGCCAGTTCGCTCTTGCCGGTACCCGAATCGCCGGTAATCAGTACGCCGATGGTGAAGATTTCCAGGAAGACGCCGTGCAAGGTGGTGGTCGGCGCCAGCGATCGGGTGATCCGGTAGTCGAGGAAGTTGACCAGTTCCCATGCCGGTCGTTCGGCCTTCAACAGCACGGTGTCGCTCTCGCGCGCGGCCTGCTCGAGATCGCGCGCCACTTCGAGATCGCCGGCCACGATCACCGCCGCCGGGCGCGCGTCCATGATCCTGGCCAGGGTCTCCCACCGGGCTTTCGCGTCCAGCCCGTCCAGCCAGCCGAGTTCCTCCTCGCCGATGACCTGCACCCGGTTGGGATGGATCAGGTTGAGAAAGCCGACCAGGGACGGGCGTGATCCGGCGCGGAACGCCGAGATGCGATGGTCCCCGGCTTTGTCCTCGCCGGTAATCCAGGTCAGGCCCAACCGATTGCCGAATCGCTCCAGGAGTTCTGCGGGCGTGATGCTGCGGGCCACCGGAATGCCTGGCTCTGGCCGATTCAGCCCGGCTCGGTGCCGGGTGGCGCTTCGCTGATGATCTTCATGATGGCATCTGCGCTGGTCGCCGTGCGCAGGCGCTGACGGCAGTCGTCGTTGCCGAAGCGCTCGGCGATGCCGGCCAGCAGGCGCAGGTGGACATCGGTACAGCGCGCCGGCACGGCAAGGGCGAAGAACAGTTCCACCGGCTCGTTGTCGGGAGCGTCGAAGTGGATGCCGGCATTCAGCCGGACCAGAGCCCCGGCGACGGTCTCCTGGCCCGCGACCCGTCCATGCGGAATGGCGACGCCGTGGCCGAGGCCGGTAGACCCCAGGCGTTCGCGCTGGCACAGGCTGTCGAAGATGTCGCGTGTGTGCGCAGAATCGGCGTCGGTCGCCAGCAGTTCTGCCGCCTTTTCCAGCAGGGTCTTCTTGCTCGAGGCAGCAAAGTCCAGAGAGATGCGCTCGGGGGCGAGGATGTCGGCAAGTTCCACGGTGAGTGACCTTCGGTGGGATCCGGGGAAACCGCGATTTTGGCGTCAGGCTGAATTGCGGTGATCGGTGATGCGGCTCTTGTGCCGACGAACCTGGCGATCGAGCTTGTCGATCAGCCCGTCGATGGCGGCATACATGTCTTCAGCCACGGCCACGGCGTGCAGGGCGTTGGTCTTGCCGGCCACGTGGACCGTGCCTTCGACGGTGTGCTCGAGCTTCTCCAGTCGCAGAACGAAGTGGCCCGAAATCAGATTGTCGTAATGGCGTTCCAGGCGCTCGGTCTTTTCCTGAACATAGGCTCTCAAGGCCTGCGTGACATCGATGTTCTGGCCGGTGACTTCGAGTTGCATGCAATCTTCCTTGATTTTTTAGTATGACCCGGAATTTTAACCGATCGTTGGGTCATTCCGGATATGGCGGTCGATTTCGTTGCCGAGCGCCGCTTCAGGCCTTCACGCGTGCCCGGCGCCGCCGCTGGGCGGATCCGGGAATACCCAGCTGTTCGCGATATTTCGCTACTGTCCGCCGGGCCAGGTGAACCCCCTGTTCGGCCAGCCGGTCGGCGAGGTTCTGATCCGAGCAGGGCTTGCCGGGCAGCTCCTCGCCGATCATGCGGCGCAGGTGAGCCTTGATGGCGGTCGCGCTGACGGCACCGCCCCGGCCGTTCGGCAATCCGACCGAAAAGAAATGCTTGAGCTCGAAGGTGCCGCGCGGGGTATGGGCATATTTCTGCGTGGTCGCGCGTGAAACGGTCGATTCATGGACGGCCACGGTTTCGGCGATCTCGCGCTGCAGCAGGGGCTGCATGGCGATCTCGCCGTGCTCGAGGAAGCCCTGCTGGCGCTCTACGATGGCCTCGGTCACCGCCAGCAGGGTCTGGTTGCGCATTTCCAGCCCGCTGATCAGCCAGCGGGCTTCCTGCAGCCGGTCCTTGAGGTACTGCTTGTCGTTTCCTCGGCTTTGGCGCAACAGGTTCATGTAGGTCCGGTTCAGGCGCAGCCCCGGGTCGCTGTCGGGATTGAGGCTGACCCGCCAGCCGCGCTCGGTTCGGGTCACGTAGACATCCGGCACGACGTAGTTTTCGCGCTCGTTGCCGAAACGGCTGCCGGGATGCGGGTTGAGCGTGCGGATCAACTGCAGCGCGCGCTCGATCTCGTCGACCGGAAACCCGGTGGTGCGCGCCAGCGCGTCCGGATCCTGGCGTCCCAGGGTCTCGAGATGGTATTCGACCAGGTGCATGGCCAGGCCAAGCCCGGCCCGATCCGAGGGCAGGGTATGGAGCTGGATCAGCAGGCACTCGCGCAGGTTTCGGCTGCCCACGCCCAGAGGCTCCAGATGCTGGATCCGCTCGAGCACGGCGGCGACCTCTTCGACCGAGACCAGCAGTTCGGGGGCCAGCGAGGCGCGCAGGGTGTCGAGATCGTCGAGCAGGTAGCCGTCTTCGTTGAGCGCGTAGATGATGGCCCGGGCAATCGCCTCGTCGGTCTCCGAGAACCCCGACAGGTTGACCTGCCACAGCAGATGGTGTTGCAGGGATTCTTCGGCCCGGTCGCTGACGAACTCGTCGTAGCGAGGCGCCTCCGATGAGACCGAGAAGCCGTCGGGCAGATCGTCGAAGCCGAAGTCTTCACCGGTTTCGACCTGGCCCTGGCCGTCATCGCCGCTGCCGTCCCCGTCGGTCGGGGCGTCGAACTCTCGATCCTCGGGCCGCTCGAGCAGCGGATTGGCGTCGAGAACGTTCTGGATATGCTCCTTGAGCTCGAGCCGATTGAGCTGAAGAAGGGCAATCGCCTGGCGCAGCTGCGGGGCCAGCTTGAGTTTCTGGCCAAGCTTGAGCTGCAGGCGGGCGCCGGGTTTCATGCCGCCATTCTAGCCAGTTCAAGCAAGTTGCGGACCACTCGGGTGGTCGACGTGATGGCCGTGCTGCGCTAGAGACGAAATTCCTGGCCGAGGTAGACCCGGCGAACGTTGTCGTCGGCGAGGATTTCGTCGGGCTGGCCGTGGGTCAGTACCCGGCCCTCGGAAATGATGTAGGCGCGGTGGCAGATGCCCAGCGTCTCGCGCACGTTGTGGTCGGTGATCAGGATGCCGATGTCGCGCTCGGTCAGCTGGCGCACGATCTGCTGGATTTCACCGACTGAAATCGGGTCGACCCCGGCAAAAGGCTCGTCGAGCAGGATGAAGTTCGGGTTGCCGGCCAGCGCGCGGGCAATCTCGACCCGGCGGCGCTCGCCGCCGGACAGCGAGATTCCGGACTGGTCGACCAGGTGCGCGATGTGAAACTCGTCCAGCAGTCGGGCCAGCTCGTTGCGTCGGCCCTGGCGGTCCAGGTCCTTGCGCAGCTCGAGGATCGCCATGATGTTGTCGGCCACGCTGAGCTTGCGGAAGATCGAGGCCTCCTGCGGCAGGTAGCCCAGGCCTTTTCGGGCCCGCTGGTGCATGTTGGCGCGGGTCAGGTCGGTATCGCCGAGCAGGATGCGGCCACCGTCGGCCGGGACCAGGCCGACGACCATGTAGAAGGTGGTCGTCTTGCCGGCGCCGTTGGGGCCGAGCAGGCCGACGATCTCGCCGCGCTCGACCTGCAGCGACACATCGTGCACCACGGCCCGCCCGCGGTAGCGCTTGACCAGCTGTTCGGCGATCAGCATGCGCGTCAGGTCTCGGAATCCGGCGGCGGCTCGCCGTTCGGGTTGTCGTCGCCGGCGCCGTCTTCATCGGGCGGCGGGCTGGCATCCTGCCGCGTGCGGCGCTCGCCCGGCTCGATCACCAGCTCGACGCCGCCGGCGCCCTCGATACGCTCCGTGACCAGGTTGTAGGTCAGGGTGGCGCCGGCGAAGGTGCCCTGCGCGTCCTGGATGCGGGCGTCGTCGATCATGGTGATCTGGTCGCTGGTCAGGTCGTAGATGATCTGCTCGGACCGGCCGCGGGTCTCGGTCCCGTCTTCCATGACCATGCGCCAGGTCGTGGGCGCGCCGAACAGCTCGACCCGCTGCCACTGGCCGTCGACGTTGTAGGCGCGGCCCTCGTCGGCCTCGACCACCAGCTCTCCCTGGGCGATGCGCACGTTGCCGCGCAGCTCCTGGATGCCGGTGCGCATGTCGTAATCGCCGCTGTCGGCGTTGATCTGGATGCGTTCCTGGCGCTGATCAGGAACCTGGGCGAACGCGCTCAGGGT
>JAWLFD010000242.1:0-3498 GCA_041685745.1 Wenzhouxiangella sp. | reverse complement strand
GAGCGGGTCATCTCGAAAATCGCTTCGGCCACCGGGGCGGAATCTTCGACGCGCGGCAGTTCGTCCTCGCCGTGCATGACCTCGCGAATCGTCAGCAGCAGCTGCCGGCCCAGCTTGCCGCCCGGATGCGAGCGGGCGAAATCCTCGGCGGTGAAGCCGCGCGCTTCCAGCAGCGCGACCGCCAGCGCATCCCCCAGGGCCAGCTGGGCCGAGGTCGAGGCGGTCGGCGCCAGCCCCAGCGGACAGGCCTCCTGGTCGACGCTGGTGTCCAGGTGCCGGTCGGCGTGCCGGGCCAGGGTGGAATCGGGGCGCCCGGTCATGGCGATCAGGTGAATCCCTAAGCGCTTGATCACCGGCAGCAGCCTCAAGACTTCCTCGGTTTCCCCCGAGTTCGACAGCGCCAGCAGCACGTCGTCGCGCCGGATCATGCCGAGATCGCCGTGGCTGGCCTCGGCCGGATGGACGAAGAACGCCGGCGTGCCGGTCGAGGCCAGGGTGGCGGCGATCTTGTGGCCGACGTGGCCGGATTTGCCCATGCCGGTGACGATGACGTGTCCGTCGCACTCCAGGATCCGGCGCACGGCGGCCACGAATTCTCCGTCCAGACGGGCGGCCAGGGCCTCGATGGCCCGCGCTTCGGTGGCCAGCACGGCGCCGGCGCTGGCCAGGATTTTTTCTCCAGAGCTGTCCATTTAGGCGAGTGTACCGCTATGCAAGGCTGTTAGCCGGCCACGGCGGTGGAGATGACCACGGCCTGGTAGCTTAAAAACGCGACAAACAGCAGCGCTGCGGCCGGGCGCGTGATCAGGCCCGGTCCGCGCCGGCGCCAGATCAAGGCAAACAGCGCCAGGGTGATGGCGAACATCACGGCGACGTCACGATAGAGCAGGATCGGTTCGATCACCAGCGGGTGGACCAGGGCGGCAATGCCCAGCACGCCGAGCAGGTTGAACATGTTAGACCCCATGATGTTGCCGATGGCCAGGTCGTCTTCTTTTTTCAGCGCGCTGGCCGCGGCCGCCGCCAGTTCCGGCAGGCTGGTGCCCAGGGCAACGACGGTCAGTCCGATCACGGCCTCGGAGACCCCGACGATGGTGGCCAGGGTCACCGCGCCGCTGACCAGGATGTGGGCGCTGACCGGCAGGACGACCAGACCGATCAGCGTCCACACAGTCGCTCGAGCGCTGGACATGCCCTCTGGAACGCTGTCGGCCAGGGAACTGGCCAGCGGGTCTTTCTCGCCGCGGGCCAGTCCCAGCGCCACCATGCCGCCGATCAGCAGCGCCAGTCCGCAGGCCAGCACCAGCCCGTCGAGGCGGCTCAGGTAGAGATTGCCCATCACCCCCAGGCTCATCAGCATGATGACCGCCAGGATCGGGAACTCGCGCTTTAAGGTCATGCGCTCAACGGTGAGTGGATAAATCATGCCGGTCAGGCCCAGGATCAGGCCGACGTTGGCGATGTTGGATCCGATCGCGTTGCCGACCGCCAGCGAAGGCTTGCCCTCGAGCGAGGCGATGGCCGAGACCAGCATTTCCGGGGCTGAAGTGCCGAAGCCGACGATGGTCAGACCCACGATCAGCGGCGAGACCCCGAAATTGCGGGCCAGGGCCGAGGCACCGGCGACCAGCCGGTCGGCAGACCAGATCAGCAGGATGAACCCGGCTGCCAGCTGAAGCAGGGCAATCAGAAGCGAGGTCGACACGTGCGGTGATGGGTCCGATGGTGGGGGTGTGGGTTAGACTACCGGTTCCACGTCATTTCCGTCGCGACCGGCACATGGATCCAGAAAAAATTCAGTCCTTGATTTTACAGGCAATGCCCGAAGCCCGGGTCAGCGTTGATTCCGACGATAACGTCCACTTCACCGCGCGCGTGGTCTGCGAGTCTTTTCGCGGCAAGTCTCGGCTGCAGCGCCATCGCGTCATCCACGACGCGCTGGGCCCGACGCTGGGGCGCGAGATCCACGCGTTGAGTCTGGTGCTCAAGAGTCCGGACGAAGCCTAGACAAGGGGATTAGTCGGTGGCGCGTATCCAGGTCACGGGCGGCCGGCCCTTGCACGGCACGGTCGAGATTTCGGGGGCGAAGAACGCCGCGCTACCCATTCTGATGGCCGCCCTGCTGACCGCCGATCCCTGCCGGCTGGGCGGGGTCCCCCATCTGAAGGACGTGACGACCACGATCGAGCTGCTGGGTCAGATGGGCGTGGACATCGGGCTGGGCGAGCGCTCGGACGTAGAACTGCACGCGGCCGAACTGCAAACCGATCTGGCGCCCTATGACCTGGTCCGGACCATGCGCGCATCCATTCTGGTGCTCGGGCCGCTGCTGGCGCGCAACGGCTCGGCCCGGGTTTCGCTGCCCGGCGGCTGCGCGATCGGCGCTCGGCCGGTTGACCTGCACCTGAAAGGGCTGGCCGCGATGGGCGCGGACATCAGCGTCGAAGGCGGCTATATCCAGGCCCGGGCCGAGCGCCTGAAGGGCGCACGCGTGGTGTTCGATACGGTCACGGTGACCGGCACCGAGAACCTGCTGATGGCCGCCACCCTGGCAGAAGGCACCAGCGTCATCGAAAATGCCGCCCAGGAGCCCGAAGTGGTTGACCTGGCCGAATGCCTGATCAGCATGGGCGCCGAGATCAGCGGTCACGGCAGCAACAAGATCACGGTCCAGGGTCGTTCAAGCCTGGCCGGCTACGACTACGAGGTGCTGCCCGATCGCATCGAGGCCGGCACTTTTCTGGTGGCGGCGGCGATGACCGGCGGGCGCGTGCGCGCGGCCCGGGTTCGCCCCGGGATCATGGATGCGGTGGTCCAGAAGCTGGAGGAGTGCGGGGCCGAAATCGCGCTGGGCGAGGACCACATCGAGCTGGATATGGGCGGGCGGCGGCCGCGCGCGGTCAATATCACGACTGCCCCGTATCCGGGATTTCCGACCGACATGCAGGCCCAGTTCACCGCGCTCAACGCCATTGCCGAAGGTACCGGGGTGGTGCGCGAGACGGTGTTTGAGAATCGCTTCATGCACGTCCATGAGCTGCAGCGGCTCGGTGCGGACATGCAGGTCGAGGGCAATATGGTCGTGACCCGCGGCGTGCCCCGCCTGACCGGTGCGCCGGTCATGGCCACCGATCTGCGCGCCTCGGCCTGCCTGGTGCTGGCCGGATTGGTGGCCGAGGGCGATACCCTCATCGACCGCGTCTACCACATCGATCGCGGCTACGAGAACATCGAGGAAAAGTTCGGCCAGCTGGGCGCCGCCATCCGCCGTCTGCCGGCCTGATGCAGCGCCGCCAGCGCGCGGGCTAACGCGCGGCACCCATCTCGGTCAAAGCGCGCCGCGCTCTTTGCCCGGCGTCGTCTTCGGAGCGCGCGGCAATGCGGTAGTTTTCGATGGCAAGCTCTCGGTTGCCGAGCGCGCGCTCGGCGTTGCCCAGAAACAGGTGCCCCTGGGCGGTGGGCAGGCGCTCGATGCTGGCCTGAAGGTCGGGTCTGGCG
>JAWLFD010000241.1:0-3503 GCA_041685745.1 Wenzhouxiangella sp. | reverse complement strand
TCGATGGGGTTGCCGAGCGCATCGACCACGCGGCCGAGCAGCGCTTCACCGACCGGCACCTGCAGGATACGGCCGGTGCAGCGCACCGTATCGCCTTCCGTGATGTGCTTGTATTCGCCCATGACCACCGAGCCGACCGAATCGCGCTCGAGGTTCAGGGCCAGGCCGTAGGTCTCGCCGGGAAATTCGATCATTTCCCCCTGCATGACGTCGGCCAGGCCGTGCAATCGGCAGATGCCGTCGGAGACGCTGACCACCATGCCCTCGGTGCGGGCCTCGGAGGACACTTCGAACTGCTCGACGCGCTTGCGGATCAGGTCGGAAATTTCAGTGGGGTTGAGGGTCTGTTGCATGCTTGCAATCCTTGGGTGTCGTCTTTTTCAGGCTGCGACTTGTCGCGCCAGCCGCTTGAGTTGTCCGCGCACGCTGCCGTCGATGACCTGATCCTTGGCGCGGATGACCGCTCCACCGATCAGCGAAGCATCAACCTCTACTTCAAGGTCGATCTCGCGCTTGAAACGCTGGCGGAGTCGTTCGCTCAAATGTTGCGTTTCTTCTTCGCTCATGGCGTGGGCCGAGGTCACCAGCACGTGAACACGCTCTTCGGCCTCGCGCCGAAGCGCCTCGAATTGGGCGTACACGTCGGGCAGCAAGGCCAACCGGCGATACTGGCTCAACGTCTTGAGAAAGTTGATGAAATGTTCATCCAGCACCTCACCGCCGGCGTCGCGGAAAACGTCCAGGATCTGCTCTTGCGTCAAACGCGGATTATCGAGCAGCGCGGGCATCGGTTCTTCGACCGCCACCTGGGCCGCCGTCGCCAGGCTCTGGCCCCACGCTGTCACCGCATCGTGATCTCGGGCGGCCTGGAAGGCGGCCCGGGCATAAGGTCGCGCCAGGGTGGTTCGATTCAGCATGACATGCTCCGTTTACAGCTGCGCAGCCAGCTTGTCGAGCAGTTCACGATGCGCACTGGCATCGATTTCCTTCTCGATGACCCGCCCCGCCCCGGCTACCGCCAGTTCGGCCACGCGATCGCGCAGGGCCTCGCGAGCCTGGTTGGTCGCGAGCCGGATTTCGGCCTCGGCTGCGGCCACCTGCCGATCGCGCTCGGAGACCGCCGACTGGCGCGCCTCTTCGACGATCTGGTTGCCGCGCTGGCTGGCCTGCTCGATGATGTCACCGGCCTTGCGGCGCGCCTCGCGGAGGATGTCGTCGGATTCGGCCTGGGCCCGGTCCAGGGCCTGCTCGGCCTCTTCGGAATTGGCCAGCCCTTCGGCAATCTTCTGGCGCCGTTCCTCCATCGCCTGGGTCAACGGCGGCCAGACAAACTTCATGACGGCCCAGATGAAAACCAGGAACGTTCCGGCCTGCCCGATGATTGTCCAGATACTCGGTAGCATAAGAAGCGCCTTGCGTCGTTGGGGTTAGTACAACCGGAGCCTGCGGATCAACCGCCAACGGCCTGCTGAACGGGAGTCAGCAACGGGTTGGCGAACATCAACAGCGCCGCGAAGGCCACGCCGATGATCGACAGAGCGTCGAGCAGACCGGCGATGATGAACATGCGCACCTGCAGCATGCCGGCAAGCTCGGGCTGGCGCGCGGCACCCTCGAGAAACTTGCCGCCGAGCAGGGCGAAACCGAAAGCGGTGCCCAGCGAGGTGGCAACGAAGATCATGCCGATGACGATCACGGTGTTGGCCTGAATCTGCGCGATCAGGCCGGCCAGTTCCATTTCCATTGTTGTCTCCTGAAATAACTTGGTTGTGGGGCGAAAGGTTTAGTGTTTTTCATAGGCCAACGACAGGTATACGATCGTCAGCGTCATGAACAGGAATGCCTGCAGCGGCACGACGAGAATATGGAAGATCGCCCAGGCACCGCCCGGGATGAACTGCACCCACCACGGTAGCAGGGCGATCAGAATGAAGATCAACTCGGCCGCGTACAGGTTCCCGAACAATCGCATGGCCAGCGACACGGTCTTGGAAATCAGCTCGACCACGTTGAGAACCAGGTTCGGAATCCACAGCAGCGGATTGGCACCGAAAGGATGGGTCAACAATTCCTTGCCGTAACCGACCAGGCCCTTGCCCTTGACCCCGTAGAGCATGATCAGGCCCAGCACCGTGATCGACAGGCCGAAAGTCGCGTTGATGTCGGCCGACGGAACGATGCGGAAATATCCGGCCAGACCGGATTGACACACGGCATAGGGCACCCAATCCACCGGCACCAGGTCCATCAGGTTCCACAACAGAACGACGCAGAAAATCGTCAGCGCCAACGGTCCCACGAAATTGCGCGGACCATGGAAAGTTTCCTTGACCGAATTGTCGACGAAATCGACCAGCAGCTCGACGAAATTCTGTAGCCCGCCGGGTATCCCGGCTGTCACCCGTCGGGCCACCATGATCAGGAAGGTCAGAAGGAAAATCCCCAGCACCCAGGACACGATCATGGTGTCGAGGTGGATGACCCACGGATCCATCTGGTCCGAGCCCTTGGGCAGACGCAGGTTGGTGATGTGGTGGACGACGTAGGCGTCCGCGCTGGGCATCTGGCAGGAGTAGGCCGCGGCCTCCTCGGCGCCTGGCATGGGTACGGGTTCTATTGCCATAAGAAAAGAAACAGCGTCCGCTTTGTCAGTTCCTAGTGTTCACGACCGCCCAATGCAACCAGTCTTCGCATTGCCAGCCAGTTGGCCATCAAGGTGACGAAGTATCCCGCCACCACCGGCAGGAAATAGCCGGCAAACCATTTTGCCACGATGATGAACAGGATCACCGCCAGCACGAATTTCAGCGCCATGGCGCGATAGAACGTCCGCACCATGGTGTTGGCCTCGCTGCCCGAAGACAGCGCCACCCTCAGACCGGTGATCGCGGTCAGCAGCAGGCCGATCGAACCGCCGGCCATGGCCGCCACCGCCATCGGAAAGCCCCCCAGCAGCCCGAAGGCAACCGCGACGGCAACCGTGAGGAGGGCCTGACTGCGCAGCAGCCACGCGATCACACGGGCCAGAGCCGCATCCGCATTCTGCGCGTCCGGCTCGACCATTCAGTCGGCCGCTCCGGCCATCACCCGGCCGGTCTCCATCTCGGGGAACACCCCAGCCTCGTCGCGGAGATACGGCAAACCAATCCCTGCGAACCCGTTTCCGCGAAGCCGCTGAAGTATAGCAGTCCCCTCCCAGCAGCGGCAAGGAATCGGGGCGATTTCCAAACCGTCCCGGCCGATCATCGCCGCAACCGCTCGAGAAGCCCATCGAGTTCGTCCAGACTGGTATAGCGAATCGAGACCAGGCCCTTGCCGCTGGCCTGGTGCTTCAGGCTCACCGGCGCGCACAGGGTTTCGCTCAGCTCCTGCTCGAGCCGATCGATATCCGGACTGCGGGCCGGGCTGGCCGGACGCGGCGCCGCCGGTTTGCCCGCGCGCATCCGGCGCACCAGCGCCTCGGTCTGGCGCACGGACAAATCGAGATTGACGACCTGCCGGGC
>JAWLFD010000240.1:0-3516 GCA_041685745.1 Wenzhouxiangella sp. | reverse complement strand
GGCCAAGGACCAGCCGGTGATCGTCGCCGGCAGCCACGCCGACAACGTCGCCTACCAGAGCGGCGGATGGACCAAGAAATGGCAGGGGGCGCACGAAGATCTCTACGGCAACCCCGCCCGGCCCGTCGAGGGGGCGACCAGCATTCTCGAGGGCATCCGCAACGCCATCGGCGCCGAGCGCGTCATCGAGGCGGGCAGCGACAGCATTCCTGCCGGCGCCGAAGTCGCCATCGTCGTGGTGGGCGAACAGCCGTATGCCGAAGGCGTGGGCGATCGCGCGGCCGAAGAACTGGTTCTTGGCCCTGAACACCGCGCCCTCATCCGCGACTTCCACGATCAGGGCCTCGAGGTCGTCACCGTGCTCGTCTCCGGGCGCCCGCTGCTGATCAACGAGGAACTGGAACACTCGGCCGCTTTCGTGGCCGCCTGGCTGCCCGGCTCGGAAGGAGACGGGATCGCTCAAGTCCTGTTCGGCGACCACGACTTCAGCGGCCGGCTGGGTTTTTCCTGGCCGCGCGACGCGGCCCAGATCCCGATCAACGTCGGCGACGACGACTACGATCCGCTCTTCGACTACGGCTTCGGCCTGCGCTATCAGTCCCGTTCGAACCCGCCCTGAGCCGACATGGGGCCCGCTCAGCCGACCCGAATCTGGAACTGGGGCATCATCGGCCTGGGCAGCATCGCCCACAAGTTCGCCAGGGATCTCGCCGTCCTGCCCAACGCCCGCCTTCATGCGGTCGCCTCGCGCTCGCCGGACAAGGCGGCCGTCTTTGGCCGGGAATACGGCGCCCGGCACACGTTTGCCGGCCACGAAGACATCGTCCACTGCCCGGACCTTGATGTCGTCTATATCGCCACCCCCCATGTCGCCCACCACGGCACCACCCTGCACTGCCTGAGAAACGGCTTGCCGGTGCTGTGCGAGAAACCCCTGGCGATGAACGCCCGCCAGGTCGATCAGATGGTGGCGACCGCCACAGACCGTTCGGTTTTCCTCATGGAAGCGCTGTGGACCCGGTTCATGCCGACCGTCAACAAGGCGCTTGCGTTGATCGAAAACCGCGTCATCGGCGGCCTGGTGTCGATCAGGGCCGATTTCGGCTTCCGGAGCAGCCCCGGGCTCAAACCCCGTCTGTACGATCCGGCGCTGGGCGGCGGCGCCCTGCTCGATATCGGCATCTATCCGGTATTTCTCGCCCTGTTGCTGCTGGGCAGACCGTCGCAGATCGAGGCCGCGGCCCATCTCGGAGCCACCGGCGTCGATGAAGACATCGACATGGTCTTTCGTTATCCACACGGCAGGCAGGCGCGGCTGGAGGCGACGATTCGCAAACAAACCGCCACCGAGGCCTTCATCCAAGGCTCGACCGGAACCCTGCGCATCCATGCTCCCTGGCACGGGGCTTCCTCGCTGAGCCTGCTGCGCGACGGACAGCCGACCGAGACATTCCACTTCGACTATCCGGGAGAAGGCTACTACCTGGAAGCGGCTCACGTCATGGAATGCCTGGACCGGAAACGGACCGAAAGCCATCTCCTGCCGCTGGATTTCAGCCGGCAGCTGATCCGCCTGCTCGATACCGTCCGCGACCGAGCCGGCATCCACTATCCGGACATCGACAACGCCCGCGGCCCATAGCGGTCAGGCCGAAGACGTCCGACCGGGGACTGCTACACTGGAAGTCACTTTCAGACTGCAGGATTTGCCATGAGCACTCAAGCCTACGCCGCCCACTCCGAGACATCCGGCCTGGCGCCCTTTGCCATCGACCGGCGCGAGCCGCGACCCGACGATGTCGTCATCGACATCGCCTACTGCGGGATCTGCCACACCGACCTGCACTTCGTCGAAAACGACTGGGGCATGACGGTCTACCCGGTCGTCCCAGGCCACGAGATCGTCGGTCATGTCACCGCCGTCGGCAGCGGGGTCAGCCGGTTCAAGGTGGGCGACCGGGTCGGCGTGGGCTGCCTGGTCGATTCCTGCCGCGAGTGCGAGCCCTGCCAGCACGGTCTGGAGCAGTACTGCACCGGCGGCAACGTGCTGACCTACAACGGCCAGGACCGGCACGACGGATCGGTTACTTTCGGCGGCTATTCCGAGAAGATCGTGGTCAGCGAGCGCTTCGTGGTGCAGGTGCCCGACGCGCTGGATCTGGCCGCGGCCGCGCCGCTGTTGTGCGCCGGCATCACCACCTACTCGCCGCTGCGCCATTTCGGCGTGGGCAAGGGTCACCGAATCGGCGTGATCGGCATGGGCGGACTGGGCCACATGGGCATCAAGATCGCCCGCGCCATGGGCGCCGAGGTCACCCTGTTCACCCGCTCGGCCGACAAGGCTGCCGAAGGTCATCACCAGGGCGCCCATCACGTCATCGTTTCGACCGATGAGCAGCAGATGGAAGCGGCGGCCGGCCACTTCGATTACCTGCTCGACACGGTCCCGGTCGCGCACGATCTCAACCCCTACATCGCCACCCTGAAACACGACGGTGTCCATATCCTGGTCGGCATGCCCGAGCCGGTCGAGCCGCCGCTGGACGCCGGGGCGCTGATCTTCGGACGGCGCTCGCTGGCCGGCTCGCTGATCGGCGGCCTGCCCGAGACGCAGGAATGCCTGGACTTCTGTGCCGAGCACGGCATTGCCTGCGACATCGAGATGCTCGACATCCACAACGTCAACGACGCCTACGAGCGCCTCAAGCGCGGCGATGTCCGCTACCGCTTCGTGATCGATATGGCCACGCTCGAAACGAACTGAGAAATGCATCGGGGCGACCGGCCGGTCGCCCCGATGGATCATGTGGTGGAGCCGAGGAGGATCGAACTCCCGACCTCTGCATTGCGAACGCAGCGCTCTCCCAGCTGAGCTACGGCCCCGAACTTGTGGCTGCCGATTTTACCGCGATTGACTGAGGCGGGGAAGACCGCGGCCCCGTGACCCGACGCAGCAGACCGAGCCCGGAGCCGGTAGGGTCGTTTGACAGCCGATGACCGTCACGTTACCGGGACCGACCGTTGGCGTTACACTCTCCGGCCCTCCGCCCCGCGGCAAAAAACAACCGATGCAGGAATTGATCTTGCCAACCGCGCCGTCATGAGTCCTTCCGTTCTCCTGGCCGAGGCGCGGATTCCCGACACCGGCAAGTGCCTGCGGCTGTACGAGCACAAGGACAAGTTTTCCATGGTCATCCCCGGCCGCGGCGAGTTGATGAACAGCCGTGTGATCGGTTCGGAGAAGGCCTTGGCCGAGCTGGCCTGCGCCCGCATGGGGCGGCCGGCCAAGCCCCGGCTGCTGGTCGGCGGACTGGGCATGGGCTTCACCCACGCCGCTGCCCTGGCTGCCGCAGGACCTGACGCCGAAGTGGTCGTGGCCGAACTGGTGCCGGAAGTCGTCGACTGGAACCGGGACCTGATCGGCGAACCGGCCGGCCATCCGCTCGACGATCCGCGCAGCACCGTGTTCATCGGCGATGTGGCCGAATTGCTGCGCGCCGAGCCGGGTGGCTTCAA
>JAWLFD010000239.1:0-3516 GCA_041685745.1 Wenzhouxiangella sp. | reverse complement strand
GGCGGCCGAACTGCCAAGCATCACCAGCGAGTTCATGTCCGGGCTCAGACGCAGCAGCGCCGGTCCGCCGAAACGGTAGAACACCAGCCCGGGACCGAATTGCACGCCGGTGGCCAGCAGCATCGAGATCCAGCGCAGAAGCCCGCGACCGACGGTCTCGTCCAGCCACGCGGCGAAGCCCGGAATGAAATGGCCGCCCATCTCGATGGTGAAGACCGGAATCGTGAGGACGGCGGCCAGCAACAGGCGCCGTTTCAGCGACATGCGCTCTTCGGCTTCGCGCCTGCGCGCGGAATCGCCCTGATCCTGGTCGGCGGTTGCCTCGTAGCCTGCGCGCCTGATCGCTTCCAGCACCGGTGCGATTTCGCTGCCCTCGAGAAGCTCGACCGTCGCCCGGTTGGATGCAAGGTTGACGCTGGCCTCTACAACCTGCGACAGTCGATCCAGTTCCTGCTCGATCCGGTGCACGCAGGATGCGCAATGCATACCCTCGATTGACACCATGCGCTTCTCGGTAGCCGGCGCAAAGCCTGCCCCGGTCAATGCGTCGAAGGCTGCATGAAGCGCGTCGGCATCGGCGTATTCGATGCGCGCTTCGCGCGAGGCCGGATTGATCGCATCCGCGGCGGTACCGTCCACGGGTTCCAGCGCCGACTCGATGCGCCGGGCGCATCCGGCGCAGTGCATGGCCGGTATCTTCAGCGAAACCGTGTTGCGAGCAACTTCATTCATGCACAGATGGTAGCAAACAAGAGCCCGGATACGTTTTTCGCAGACGGTTCGCGGCACCGTTTCAAAGACGAAGGCCCGGCGATCCTGTAGCGGTCGCCGGGCCCTCGCCCGATTCTGGTCATGCGTTGCCGTAGATCAGTTCAGCGGATCCTCGAAGCCATCCCTGAAGATCAGGTCCGGATCGAGCTCGAGTTCCCGGAAGGCGACGTCGGCCGTGGTCTCCGGCGTGCTGGTCCACACGACGAAAGCCTGCAGTCCGTCCGGGCGCAGCTTGAGCTGCGTTTCCAGATCGGCCTCGTCGTCGGCAATACCGAAGAGGGCATCGCCGGCCGTGATCGCCTGGATGCCGCTGAACGTCTGGCCGCCATCCTGGGTTGCGCCCATGAAGATATCGACGTCTTCGGGCAGCTCGAGGTTGGTGACGTTGGTCTGGGTGCCGAATCCGAAGTACATGATGTCGTTGTTGCGGCAGTCGGTGGGATCGGTCGGGTTCTGCGGATCGACGCAGCCCGGGCCGTTGCCCGGTGTGCCGACGATGCGCGGCTCGCGCGCACTCAGGCCGCTCGCGGGGGTCAGGTTCGAGACGTTGACGGACGGTCCCCAGGTGTCTCCGCCGTCCTGCGACGAACGGATATAGAAGTTGTACGGAATCGCATCATCGAGAAAATCGAACCGCGCCTGGTCCGGCACGTGCGAGAAACCGACGACCACGGTATCGCCCCTGAGCTGGCCGCGATGTGCCAGTGCATTTTCGTAGGGGTTCAGCCCTGTTTCGACATCCGGCGCGGTGCCGGGCTGGTCCAGGTAGGCGGCCGATCCGCTGAAGTTCACTGCGGGCAGGTGCAGGGTGCCGAAGCGGATGTCGTTGAGCGGGTCGTCCATTAGCTCGTCGTCGCCGATCAGGTCGTCGTCCTGATTGTTGACGTGCGCTCGACAGCGCTCGCCGAAGGTGCCCGTGAGCTCGGTGTCGACTGCCGGCACGAGGTTGACCGGTTCGTATCCACCGACGGCCCGGCGCAGCATGATGTCGGAAGGCCCGCCCTGGGTGAAGTCACCCTGCTTGTAGATGAAGACGATGCCGGTGCTGCTTGCGCTCAGCGGCTGGGTCAAAATGCGGATGCGCCGGCCGTTTTCGATCGGACGGCTGATGATGCAGCCGTTGATCGGCAATTCGGAGGTATCGGTAAACTCCGGAATGGTGTGGTATCGGATGTACTTGCCCTCGTCGATGCCGGTGGTCGCTTTCTTCTCTTCCCATGCGAACACCGCGCGTCGACCGATCAACGCCAGCTGCGGACGTGCAGCTGCCGCCTTGCCGTCTTCGTATATGCCGGGTCCGTGGGAGGTACGCAACGGCCCTTGCAATTCACGAGTATTGGTCGTGTTTCCCGTCAGGCGCACCGGCTCCGGCCAGTCGTTGGCGATGAAGTCGGTGGTACTGTTGTTGTTGGTGTCCAGATGCATGTACCAGGCGTCGGTACCGCCTGTGCTGTTCGCGCCGGATGCGCCGGTGCCCGGTCCTTCGGCGTTGCCGAGCTGCAGTCCCAGCGGGTCTTCCTGCCAGATGACGCCGAAACCGGTGCGCTGGGGTCTCGGTACATCCTGCTTGACAGAGCGCAGGCCGCTGGTGATCTGCTCGGTGAGATACAACTCCCCTCCAGGACCCACCGCACGTAATGACTGGGTGCCCGGGTTCCACTGCAGACGCGAAACCCAGAGGCAGGCATACGGAATCGTTACGCCCTGCAAGGAGAGATAAGTCTGGAAGCGCTGCTCTTCGTCCGGCCATTGGGTGGCGTCGGCTGGACAGTAGGTCGAGTTGAACGTGACGACGATGTTGTTTCCGGCATTGAACACCTGGGGTTTGTCCGAATCTCCCGGGTAGTCGATCGCGCGCGGATCCGATGCGAGATCCACATACCCTTCATTCGGGTCGCCGGCCGGGAATAATGGCGGTGCGCCGGTTTCCTCGATAATGCCGAGCGCCGAGGATTGGGCTGCGGTGTTGTCGAAATTGACGAGCTTAGACCAGCTTTCGCCTTCGTCTGTGGAGTACTGAAGTACGAGATCCCACGGATCGCGGGTCCCTCGTGCCTTGAGGTCGTAGACGTCCTGGTCGACGTCCTGGGCTTGCCCGAACACCGAAATCAGGGTGCCGTCCGGCATCCTCAGGATCTTGACCTTGTTTGTATCCGAAACCTGATCTGAAATGATTGCGGGGCCATCGGTCGGCGTAAGATCGAAGACCTGCGCCTCGATTGGCATCGACAGCGCCGCCAGACCGACCAGCGGAACGGACCATTGGGCTAAGCTGTTGGTCAGACTTGACATGTATCGCCTCCTCGTTGAAATGGGTCTGGACCGCGACAGCGCCTGCGATCACCATCTTTTTACTCTTCGGCGGCCGGGGCATCATTCAACGGAGTCTTGTCCGGCATGAATATCCCGCATCGCTAAAAAACATTATCCTAATAAAGTTGAGGGTAATAATGATCCACGTCAGATTCTGCCGAATATTGATGAATTCATATGTAGGCTCTAATTGATCATGGGAATAATTCTGATCTGGGCCGTGGTTCTGCTGGCGTCGGCAGTGACGCTGGCGGCGGTAGTCGGCACCGGCCCGCCCGGAGGCGCCGAGATTCTCGATGCACTGGGACGCGTGACGGGCATCGTCGGCCTGGTGATGCTGTTGCTGGCCGCTGCCCTGAGCGCGCGCGTGCCCGGTTTCGACCGCTGGTTCGGCGGGCTGACCCGGCTCTGGAAGACCCATCACCGATTGGG
>JAWLFD010000238.1:0-3540 GCA_041685745.1 Wenzhouxiangella sp. | reverse complement strand
AAGACCTCAACCGCTCCGGCTTCCACAACTGGCCCGTCAACCGCCGCCTGGCCTCGATGATGGCGCCCACCATCATCCGCCGCGGCGAGCACCGCTACCTGCTCGGCAGCGGCGGATCGAACCGCATCCGCACCGCCCTGGCCCAGGTGATCTGCAACCTGATCGACTTCGGCATGGACTTGCGCGCGGCCGTCAACGCGCCGCGCATTCACCTGGAGCGCGGCCACCTGAGCGTGGAGCTGGCCGAGCGCTGGCCGCCGGGCGCGCAGGAATGGCTGATGCAGCACTTTCCCGACGCCCGCGCCTGGCCCGAGCGCAACCTGTTCTTCGGCGGCGTCCACGCCGCCGGCCCCGATTCGGCCGCCGCCGACAGCCGCCGCGGCGGGCATGCTGCGGTGGGCTGCTAAAATCCATCGGGCTGCACAAACTCAAGGGCTACCGTAAAGAGCTGTGGTCCATGACGGTCAATGGACCCTGGCGAATTTGCTTCCGATTTGACGAAGGCGATGCCTGGGAAGTGGAAATTGTCGATTATCACTGATAGATGAGAAACGCTAAGTTGCCTGTTCACCCCGGACGAATTTTGAAGCGCGAGTTGGCCTCGCGTGACTTATCGGCCAACCGTCTGGCGCTGGCGCTCAGGGTGCCCTCGGGGCGTTTGACCGATATTCTGAACGGCAAGCGCGGCATTTCTCCCGACACCGCGCTACGGCTGGGCCGTTTCTTTGGCAACAGCGCACGCTTCTGGTTGAACCTGCAGACCAACTACGAGCTGGCTGTGGCCCAACGCGAGTCTGGCGCCCGGATTGCGGCGGAAGTAGAGACCAGCGCTACCTCATGGGGATGACAAACGCCAACGAGGAGCGTCTGGATCACGACGAAATGACGCGGAAAGCGCTGGCCGATGTTGATGCTGGGCGCGTCGTCGACCATGAAGCCGTGTTGGTGTGGGTCTCATGGCTAACTGAACCAGACAGCTGGCCCACAGATGTTCAAGGCAACTGCGTCGCCAAAGCCCCCAAGTGCACGCCCGGGTTGAAGTAGCGGGTCTGGATGCCGCTGGCGGCAAAGCGCTCCGGGCTGACCGGCTCGATGGTGCCGCCCTTGCGGGCTTGCGTCGCCGACCACCATCCTGACGGATAGCACGGCTGCGGAAAGCCGAGGGTGCGGATGTCGTCGAAGCCGGCCTGTTCCATGTTGGCGTGAATGCCCTGGATGAGTTTCTGGTGCAGCAGCGGGGATTCGCTCTGCTGGACGAGGATGCCGCCGGGGGCCAGGGCGGCAAAGCAGTCGGCCACGAAGCCGGGGCCGAACAGGCCTTCGGCCGGGCCGATGGGGTCGGTGGAGTCAACGATGATCACATCAATGCTGCCGGCGGCGATGTTCTTGATATAGGCCAGCCCATCGTCGAACAGCAGGCGCGCGCGCGGGTCGGAATTGCGCTCGCACAGTTCCGGGAAATGCTGCTCGGCCAGGCGCGTGACCTGCTCGTCGATCTCGACCTGGGTGACCGATGCAACGTCCTCGTGCGCCAGCACTTCGCGCAGCGTGCCGCAGTCGCCGCCGCCGATGATCACCACCTGCTTCGGCTCCGGATGGCTGAACAGGGCCGGGTGGGTGAGCATCTCGTGGTAGAGAAAATTGTCACGAGCAGTCAGCATGACGAAGCCGTCGATGACCATCAGGTTGCCCCACTGGGTGGTCCGGTAGACGTCGATGGTCTGGAAGTCGGTGGTCTCGTGGGCCAGGTGGGCCTCGATGCCCCAGGAAATGGCCGAACCGGCCTCCTTGCAGACCTCGGTGAACCACTTTTCGTTGGCGGGCAGCATGGCGCAGACTCCGGAGTGGGCACAGCAAGCCGCATCTTACCGCGGATGCGCCGCGCCACCGGAGCGAGCGTTACAATCGCGGTCCTTGTCCAATGCGCCATCGCCCGAGACCCACATGAAGCCTGATCCCGTTGCCGAGGCCCGACGCCGCTACGCCATGGCGCGCTGGTCGGAGGGGTTTTTCGATATCGATGCGACGGGCCGCCTGCTCGCCCGCCCAGGCCTGGCCCCGGACGAAGGCATTGCCCTGACCGAGGTGGTCGAGCAGGCTCGTTCCGAGGGCCTGCGCCTGCCGCTTTTGGTGCGCTTTCCGGAGATCCTGCGCCAGCGCGCCGGCCAGCTGCGCGCGGCCTTCGGTCAGGCCATGGAAGATGCCGACTACCCGGCCGGTTACACCCCGGTCTACCCGATCAAGGTCAACCAGCAGGCCACGGTGGTACGCACCCTGGCCGGCACGGACGGGCTGGGCCTGGAGGTCGGCAGCAAGCCCGAGCTGATCACCGCCCTGGCCGTCAGCCGACCCGGCACCACGATCATCTGCAACGGCTACAAGGACGCCGCCTACATCCGCCTGGCCTTGGGCGGGATCAAGCTGGGGCTCAAGCCCATCATCGTGATCGAAAAGCCCGGCGAGTGGCCGCTGATCGAGCGCGAGGCGCGCGCGCTTGGCGTGACCCCGACGGTGGGCGTGCGCCTGCGCCTGGCCTCCCTGGGCGCCGGCAACTGGCAGAACACCGGCGGCGAGCGGGCCAAGTTCGGCCTGGCCGCCAGCCAGCTGCTGGACCTGGTCGAGACCATGCGCCAATCCGGCTGCCTGGACTGGCTGGGCCTGCTGCACTTCCACATGGGCTCGCAGATTTCCAACCTGCGCGACATCCAGCGCGGCGTGCGCGAGGCCGGCCGCTACTTCACCGAACTGAGCGCGGCCGGCGCGCAGGTGCGCTACCTCGACATCGGCGGCGGGCTGGGCGTGGACTACGAGGGCGGCGGCACGCGCAGCTATTGCTCGATGAACTACTCGCTGACCCAGTACGCCCACGCCATCGTCACCGGTATCGCCGAACTGTGCCGCGAGCGCGGCCTGAATCCGCCGCACCTGCTGTCCGAATCCGGCCGCGCCCTGACCGCCCACCACGCCGTACTGATCACCAACGTCACCGCCACCGAGCGTCTGCCGCGCACGCCGGGACAGCCCGGCGAGGACGATCACGCCGTCATCCGCGGCCTGTTCGAAGTGCTGGAAAACATCGACCGGCTCGAGCCCGAAGAGCTGTTCCTGGAAGCCGAGCACCTGCTCGAGGAAGGCCGGAACCTGTTTTTGTACGGCGACCTGAGCCTGACCGACCGGGCCCGGATCGAGCCGCTGTACTACGCCATCCTCGAAGCGGTCGGCGCGCGCCTGGACCCGGAACACCGCCGCCACCGCGAGCTGCGCGATCGCATCCGCTTTCAGCTGTCGGACAAGTACTTCATCAACCTGTCGATCTTCCAGTCGCTGCCCGACATCTGGGCCATCGACCAGGTCTTTCCCATCGTGCCGCTGGCCCGCCTGGACGAAGAACCGACCGTGCGCGCCGTGCTCGAAGACCTGACCTGCGACTCCGACGGGCGGATTGATCAGTACGTCGATCGCGGCCTGCTCGAGCCGACCCTGCCGGTGCACGAAATCGCGCCCGGCGAGACCTATCTGCTGGGGATTTTCATGGCCGGC
>JAWLFD010000237.1:0-3554 GCA_041685745.1 Wenzhouxiangella sp. | reverse complement strand
GTCCGGCGCGGCCGGATTCGCTTTCCCTTGGGGTGTCGGTCTGCCGTGCAAAGCAATGGAAATACAGGATCGGAATCAGCACCAGCGTGAGCAAGGTCGAGACCAGGACACCGCTGAGCAGGGTCAGGCCGAGCGGCTTGAGGGCCGGCTCGAAAATCAGCGCACCGCTGCCGAACATCACCGTTCCGGCGGTCAGCAGGATCGGGCGCGTTCTCAACACACCGGCCTCGATCAGCGCATCATCGGTGGGCATGCCATCGGCAAGATGTCTTTCGGTGAAGTCGACCAGCAACAGGGCGTTGCGGACAACGATGCCGGCCAGGGCGATGATGCCCAGCACACCCAGGCCGGCGATATTGAGATCCATGAGCCAGTGACCCGGGATGACGCCGATGAAGACCAGGGGAATCGGCATCATGATCAGCAGCGGCACGAGGTAGGAGCCGAAGCGGCCGGCCAGTATGAAATAAATCAGCAGGATGACCGCAAGACCGGCCAGGGCCAAATCCCGGTAGACCTGGCGCGTCATCTGCCACTCGCCGCTCCAGAACAGGCTGAGTTCGCCATCATTGTCGGGCGCCTCGATCCAGTGGATCGCATCGGGGTCGAAGCCCTGCTCGTCGAGCTGACCGGCGATATCGCGCTGGACCGATAGCGGCTGGCTGCGGTCGCGGTTGATTTGTGCGGCGACATATTCCAGCGGCAGTTGATCCTTTCGATGCCGGTTGGGTGCCCACCGCGCCTGGCGGATGTCGACGACATCGAGCAGAGGAACGGCGGCATCGCCGGTGCTGGCCACGTACAGGCCGGCCAGATCGGTCCGATCAATGCGCTGGTCCGCCGGCAGACGGACGATGACCGGTACCGGGTGGCGTTCGCCGGGCAGATCCAGGGTCGCCGCGGTGCGACCGCTCAGGGCGGTTCGTACGTTGGCCGCGACGCGCGCCGGCACGACAGCCCGCGCCGAGGCGCGAACGGAATCGACTCTGACGTCCAGTTCGGGTCCGGCGGGTTTGGGAAAACGTTCGATGGCGGCCGTGGCCGGGTGGCCCTGGAGCAGGGCGGCGAGCTGGTCGGCCAGTTCATGTCGGGCCTCGGCGTCGGGGCCGCGAATTTCCGCCTCGATCCCGCTATCGCTCGACGGGCCGGATGGAATCCGCCGAATCCACGCCTTGGCCCGGTAAGGCTCGAGGACCGCGGGCAGATCGAGCATCAGTACCCGCCCGAGCTCGAAGCTCAGGCGCTCGCGGCGATCTTCAGGCGGCAACTGCACGTAGAGGCTGGCGCGGTGATCATCGGTGGTCGACAGATCGGGCGGGCCCGGGGCGGGCATCAGCAGCGGACCCTCGAGGCCGGCAAACAGGGTATACGCCTCGACTTCCGGCAGGTCACGCAGCTTGCGCCCGACGGCAGCGCCGGCTGCAAGGGTTTGTTGCAGGGAATTGTCGGGTGGCAGCTCCAGCTCGACGACGAACACCTCGCGGTCGAGGATGGGCACCAGGGTCAGCTGGACGGCGCGCACAAACACCATGGCCAGGCTGGCCAGCAGCAGCGCCAGCAAGATCGCGTAGAACAGCCAGCGCAGCCAGGGCCGCCGGAAGAATGGCGTCAGAAGCGTGCGGTAAGCGCGCGCCAGCGACCCGCTCGACCGCTGCCGGCGGGCGGCCGCGTCCTCGTCGTCCTCGTTGCCTGTCTGCGCCCGACGCCCGGCAGCGGGGACTTTGAGCAGGCGATGAGCAAAGTACGGCGTCACGGTCAGGGCGATCAACAAGGAGAACAGGATCGCCAGAGACGCGCCGGTGGGAATGGCGCGCGTGTACTGACCCATCTCGCCGGTGATGAAGGCCGTCGGCAGCAGCGTCGCCACGATCAGCAGCACCGCCAGGATCGTCGGATTGCCGACTTCGTCCACCGCCTGGACGGTGATTTCGCGGGTCTTCTTGCCGGCTTCGCGAAAGTGTCGGCCGATGTTTTCCATCATGATCACGGTATCGTCGGCGATCAGACCGATGGCGAGAATCATGGCCGCGATGGAGACGGGATTGAGCGTGAAGCCGAGCCACAGATAGGCAAACGGGACGATGGAGAGAATGGTCGGAATCATGATCGACACGCCGGCCGCCGCCCGCCAGCCCAGACCGGCCAGGATGATGACCACGACCACGACCGTGGCCACGACCAGGTTTTCCAGCACGCTCATGACGGTTTCGGTTGCCGCTCTGCCGGCGTCGTAACCGATGCGGTAGTCGACCCCGGCCGGCAACAGGCTGGGCGCCAGCTTCTCGAGCCGCGTCAGGACCTGCTCGGTCACGGTGCTGATGTTGTAGTGCGGGATACTGCTGACCGCGAGGCTGACGGCGGCGACCTCGGTGTCCAGACCGCGCTGCCAGTACAGCGTGGCCGACTCCAGCGGTTCGGGCCCGTCCACCACCTCGGCCACATCGCCGAGATACACGACACCGGCGTCGCCAGCGCCGACCGGGATGCGTTCGAGCTCCTTGACCGAACCGGGCAGTGCTCCGGCGCGCACCCGCTGTGTCTGTTCGCCGCGCAGCGGCTCGGCCGGCAAGCGCAGACTCGCCGCTTCGACGGCCTCGGCCAGTCGAACCAGGTCAAACCCTTCGGCGGCCATCTCCCGCACCCGCGGCAGCACCTGGATCTGGCGGCGAAATCCTCCGTGAACATCGACGGCGCGAACTCCGGCCACCGCTTCGAGTTCGACGGCCAGTTCCTCGCCAAGCCGTCGCAGCCCCGACTCGTCGCTGTCCTTGCTGAACAGCGTGATCGTCAGGCCGGCCAGAGACTCTTCGCCGATCAGACGAACGGTTTCGGGGCCGACGCCGGCCGGCAATCGATCGCGGTTGCGCTCGATCAGCTGCTTGAGTTCGCCATAGGCTTCGGCGTCGCCGATGCCCGGTGAGAACTCGACCTGGATCAGGGCCGCATCGGCCGATGCCACCGACTCGACCTCGACCACCGGCTCGAGCTGTCCGGCCCAGCTGCCCACCGGGCGAGCGACGAGTTCATCGACCCGGTCCGTGCCGGCGCCGGGAAAAGGCAGGACGATCAGCGCCGTCGGCACTTCGATGTCGGGCCGATCCTGGCGCGGGGTCATGAGCAAGCCGTAGGTTCCGACCAGGAGCGCGGCGACAATGATCAGGGGTACCAGCGGAGAATCGATGAGTCGATCGGCCAGGGCACCGGCAATGCCAGTCTTTGCCATCAATCCGGGATCCTGCGCCGGCTCACGACGCGCTGATCGTCTTCCAGTTCGTCGAGGGCGTCGCCGACGACGACCCGCTCCCCGCCGACCAGCCCGCGCAGGATATGCACCCGGGAATCCGTGTTGGCTCCGGTTGCCCCGCGGACCCAGCGCAGTCGGGCGCGTTCCTGCCCCTGTGCATCGACCTCGATGACGAATACGCCCTCGAGTTGCCCGCGCCGGACCAGCGCCCCGGTCGGCACCGTCACCCGCTGCTGCGCTTGTCCATCGGCCGGCACGTTGACCGTCGCCACCATGCCCGGGCGAAGCCCCGGCGGCGGGTCGTCGATCG
>JAWLFD010000236.1:0-3562 GCA_041685745.1 Wenzhouxiangella sp. | reverse complement strand
AGCACGATGGCCGTGGCCACACCGGCGATGTTGCCCACGCCGATGGTCGCCGCCATCGCCGCGGTGACCGCCTGGAACGGTGAAATGGCACCGGCATCGGCTTTTGCGGCGGGACGGAAGATCAGCCCGAAGCTATGCCGCCAGGCGTGGCCCAGGTGGCGGAACTGAAAAAAGCCTAAGCGGACGGTCAGGTAAACGCCCGTGCCGACCAGCAGGACCATGAACGGCGGTCCCCACACGATGCCGTTGAGCCAGCTGTTGGCGGTGGTGATCAGATCGAGCATGCGATGTCCCTCGGCAAAACTGGCCCATAGCCTAGCCGAAATTACGCCAATCGAGAAACGGCGACTTCAGCCGCCCCGGAGAACCATGGCCTCGAAACCGTTGTCGAGCAGCCGGCGCCGGGCCTCGTCGGCGGCCCGGGCGGTCTCGAAGGGACCGACCCGCACCCGGTGCCAGGTGTTGTCGTCGACGGTCACGTTCTGCACGCGCGCGCTCAGTCCCAGCAGGGTGACCTGGGCGCGCAGGCCCTCGGCGTCGGCGGCGCTGCGGAAAGAGCCGACCTGGAGCAGATACGGTCCGGCCGATGCGGCGTCCGACTCCGGCTCGACCCCGCGGGCGCGCTCCTCGATCTCGCGATCGGGCACGACCACTTCGATCTCGGGCAGCACGGTGAAGAACTCGTAGCTGCGCGAACGCGCCGGCGCCTCGCTTTCGGCGATCGGCGGTTCGTCGCGGCCCGACGGCACGGCGGGCTGGTCGGCCTCGCGCGCACCCGGCACCACGCCGCCGAGAATGGCCGCCGTGGCCAGCGCCAGCCCGCAGACCAGCCCGCTGGCAAACCACAGCAGGCCGTGACCGCCGGAACCGCGACGCGCCTGCTTGCGCGCCATCTACATCTCCTCCGGCGCGCCGACCCCGATCAGGGACAGGCCGTTGCGCAGCACCTGTCCGGTCGCATTGATCAGGTTCAGGCGGGCGTTGCGCAGCTCGTCGTCGTCGACCAGGAAGTGGCTGTTGTTGTACCAGGCGTGAAACAGCGCGGCCAGATCGTGCAGGTAGTGGGCGAGCATGTGCGGCGAGCGCCTCTCGGCGGCGCTTTCGATGACCTCGGGATAGCGGCCGACGGCGCGCAGCAGGTCCTGCTCGTGATCGCTGTCGAGGCGACCGATGGCGGTCTCGCCCAGGGCCGGGTTGTAGCGATGGCCGGTTTCGCCCAGCTTGCGGAACACGCTGCGAATCCGGGCGTGGGCGTACTGGATGTAGTAGACCGGGTTTTCGCTGGCGCGCGACTTGGCCAGTTCCAGATCGAAGTCCAGGTGCTGGTCGTGCGAGCGCATGACGTAGAAGTAACGCGCGGCGTCGTTGCCGACCTCCTCGCGCAGTTCGCGCAGGGTCACGAAGCTGCCCGAGCGGGTCGACATCTGGACCCGTTCGCTGCCGCGGTAGAGCACGGCGAACTGAACCAGCTGGACCTCCAGCCGGTCGGGGTCCACCCCCAGGCCCCGGGCGGCGGCCTTGAGCCGCGGCACGTAGCCATGATGGTCGGCTCCCAGGATGTAGAGCGACGTGCCGGGGCAGCGCTCGAACTTGTCGAGCAGGTAGGCCACGTCGGAGGCGAAGTAGGTGCTGCGGCCGTTGTCGCGCACCACGACGCGATCCTTGTCGTCGCCCAGATCGGTGGCGCGGAACCAGGTCGCGCCGTCCTTCTCGTACAGCCAGCCGCCCGCGCGCAGGCGCTCCAGGGCCCGCGCCAGGGCACCGGACTGCTCCAGGCTGCGCTCGGAGAACCAGCGGTCGAAGCGCACGCCGAACTCGTCGAGATCGGCGCGGATATCGTCGACCATGGTTTCCAGGGCGGCGCGGAAACAGGCCTCGTAGCCGGACTCGCCGAGCAGCTCGCGGGCGCGCGCGATCAAGGCGTCGATGAAGATCTCCGGATCACCGTCGTCGCCGGTATCCGGCGGCAGGCCGTCGGTGACGTCCGCGCCGTTGTGGCGCAGGTCGTCGCCGTGGCGGCTGCGGACCTCGCGGGCGATGTCGTAGATGTAGTCGCCGCGGTAACCGTTGGCCGGAAAGACGACGCGCTCGCCGGCCAGTTCCAGGTAGCGCATCCAGACCGAGACGGCCAGGATGTCCATCTGCCGGCCGTAATCGTTGACGTAGTACTCGCGATGGACCTTGTGGCCGGCCGCGGCCAGGATGGCGCTCAGGCTGGCGCCGTGGGCCGCGCCGCGACCGTGACCGACGTGCAGCGGCCCGGTGGGATTGGCGCTGACGTACTCGAGCAGGACATCCTCGCGACCGCCGGGCGGCGAGCGCCCGTAGTCGTCGCCCTCGCGCAGGATGTCGCGCACGACCATGCGCAGATGGTGCGGGCTGGCAAAGAAGTTGAGGAAGCCGGGTCCGGCAATCTCGACTTTGTCGATGCGCTTGGAGTCGGGCAGCCGGTTACGGATTTGCTCGGCCAGTTCGCGGGGCTTCATGCCCAGACCGCGGGCGAGCACCATGGCAATGTTGCAGGCGTAGTCGCCGTGCTCGCGCGAGCGGGTCCGCTCGACCTCGGGGACCGGTTCGGTCTCGAAAGCCAGTGCCCCATCGCGCTTGAGATATCCCAGCGCCTGACTGACCAGTTCCTTGATGTGCGCGCGCATTTCCTGGCATCGTGGCAAGACAGGCGCTATTGTAACGGGCTGGCCGCTCGCTGCCACGCCTGGCGGCTTATCCACACAAGCTGTGGACAACTCTGTGGGCAGGATTTTGATGAGGTTCGCAAGCGGTTGTCCGGCGGAACATGACAGCGATTTGAGCAGAAATCGGTCATCTTCAATAAATGTCAACTTTTCAGTATTTTATGGCGCGTAACTGGAACTGATGCGAGCTCATGGGCGCTAACCCCCTGTTTTCGGTTACAGCCGCATGACCATGTGCATAAGTGCGAAGGAGAATTTCGGCGATGACGGCAATCCGCCCCTATCTCGACCACCGGCCCCGGCTCGGTGAGCGCGTCTACATCGATCCGGACTCGACCGTCATCGGGCAGGTGGAGCTGGCCGACGACGTCTCGGTCTGGCCGCGGACCGTGCTGCGCGGCGACGTCAACCGGATCAGCGTCGGCGAACGGACCAACATCCAGGACGGAACGATCTGCCACCTGACCCACGACGGCCGCTACACCCCCGGCGGCATCCCGCTGATCCTGGGCGCCGACATCACCGTCGGCCACGGCGCGATCCTGCACGCCTGCACCATCGGCGATCGCTGCCTGGTCGGCATGGGCGCCATCCTGCTCGACGGCTCGATCATCGAAAACGACGTGATGATCGGCGCCGGCAGCCTGGTCTCGCCGGGCAAGCGGCTGGAGTCGGGCTGGCTTTATCGCGGGCGCCCGGCAACCCAGGCCCGGCCGCTGAAACCCGAGGAACTGGAGATGCTGCGCTACTCGGCGGCCCACTACGTCAAGCTCAAGGACCACTACCTGGCCGGCGGCAGCTGAAGCAGCGAAAAATTTCGGTTCACTATTCCGTGAGTTTTGCTTAAACTCACGCATCGCCAATCGGGT
>JAWLFD010000030.1:0-14697 GCA_041685745.1 Wenzhouxiangella sp. | reverse complement strand
GCACCTGCAGCGTCATCGAGCTGGAACCGACGCGCACGACCTCGGCGATCAGTTCGACGATGGCGCCCTGCTCGATGGGCACCTTGAAATCGACCCGGTCCATGGAAACCGTGACCACCTGGCGCCGGGCGTAGCGGGTTGCGGCAAAAAACGCGACCTCGTCCATCCACTGCAGTGCGCTGCCGCCGTAGAGGGTGCCCAGGGGATTGGTATGCTGCGGAAAGACCAGGCGCGTAATGCGGGTCTTCGATTGCTGCTGACGATGTGAATCAACCGACATACCGGAATTGTAGCCGAGCTTAGAATGGAACCATGAACATACGGGCCATGCACTACCTGGTCACGCTTGCCGACGTGCGCCACTTCAGCAAGGCGGCCGAGCGCTGCTTCGTCAGCCAGCCAACCTTGAGCACGCAGATCCGCAAGCTCGAGGAAGAACTGGGCGTCCAGCTGGTCGAGCGCTCGCCGCGCCACGTGATGTTGACCCGGGTGGGCGAGGAAGTGGTCGCGCGCTGCCGCGACATTCTGTCCGAAGTCGAGGCCATGCGCGCCATTGCCCGGCAAGCGCTGGACCCGGAAAGCGGCCTGCTGCGCATCGGCATTTTCCCGACCCTGGCACCCTACCTGCTGCCACACGTCGTCCCGACGATCCGCCGTCGTTTTCCGCGCCTGACGCTGCGCCTGTTCGAGGAAAAGACCGAAGAGATTCTCGACATGCTCGCCCAGGGGCGGCTGGACGCCGGACTGCTGGCGCTACCGGTCGGCAGCGATCAGTTCGTGGCCCGCACCCTGTTCGAAGAGCCGTTCGTGGTGGCCATGCCGGAGGGCCATCCACTGAGCCGGCGTCAGGAGCTCACCATGGCCGATCTGGAGGAACAGGAACTGTTGCTGCTGGAAGATGGCCACTGCCTGCGCGAGCACGCCCTGGAAGTCTGCCAGATGACCGGCGCACACGAGAAACTCGACTTCCACGCCACCAGCATGGAAACGCTGCGCCAGATGGTGGCGGCCAATACCGGCATCACCCTGATGCCCGTTCTGTCGGTCAAGCCGCCGGTCGCTCCGACCGAAAACCTGGTCACGCGACCGTTCGGAGGCAACGGACCGAAACGCACCATCGCAATGATCTGGCGCAAGAGTTCGGCGCTCACAGACTTTCTGGACCAGATCGCCGAAATCTTTGCCGGCATCAAACCCGCGCTGCTGCGTCCCTGAGCGCTCAGCTTCCTTCGTCGGCCGCCGGGTCGACGAGCAGATCCTGCTGGCGTCGCGTCATGCTCTCGAACTTGGCCGTACTCAGGGCAAACTGCCAGGGCGAGAGTCGGGCATCGACCGCGGCCGCGTCGGCCAGGAGTCGATCTCGGTCCTCGTCAGCGATCTCCTCGCCGGCCGGCACTGCGCCGGGCTCGGCGGATACCGAGAAATGGGCCCAGGCCCCGGCCTCGTCAACGAACAGCGCAACGACGAAATTCAGCCCATCGCGGGTCACGTACAGGGCGCGAACCGCATCGTCGGGAACGACCGCGTGCTCGCGAACGTCTTCCAGGCGGATGTTGGCCAGACCGTTGGCCAGCGGCCTGAGTTCCCAGTCTGGCGCGGCTTCGCGGTCCTCGGGGACGTCCAGCAACACCCACTGATCGCCCTCCCCATCGGCCGGGCGAAGCCGGACCCGGTCACCGTCGGGATGAACGATGGTGACCTCGGCCAGTTCGGCGGCCGGGATGTCCATGACGCTGCGCTCCAGCCAGCCGATCGCGGTCGGAGGCAGTTCCAGCGCCTGATCGGTCAGCCAGGTCTGGGCCTGTCCGGCCAGCCGCGCGTAGCGCCCGCCCGTGGTCTCGTCGCGGTCGCCGAGGACCACCGCGGGCAGATCCCTTCCGGGAAAGGAAATGCGCAGGCCGCGAGCCTGTTCGGAGGCCACGTCGCTCAGGCCCAGGCGCGGATACCATTCTTCCAGGGCCGTGCGCGGCTCGGCCCGATTGGCCTCGGCCAGTTCGCGCAGCAGGTCATGCACGCGCCGGAAATCGGCCTCGTAGCCGGCCCGGTTCTCGACCCGCCAGCGCTCCCGGTCGCGACGCAGCCGGGCCACTAGCGTATCGCCGGCCGAGGTGATGTCGATCGCGTCGATCTCGTTGATCACCGGACGCAGCTCCGGTATCAGTCGTTCAGCCTGCTCGGGCACCCCGCCCTGGCGGCCACCGGTAAACAACAGGGCGGCGACGATGGCCACCAGGGTGAACACGCCCAGCAGGACGACGTTGCGCGGGCTCATGTGCCGCTCTCCGAGCGAGAGCGGCGAAAAGCCGCTCGGCGGCGCCACGCCAGAAACAGCGCAAAGACCGTGACCAGCAGCGGCATCAGCGCGATGTTGACGATCTTGACCCGGGTGCCCAGGGCCTCGATGTCACGGTCCAGATCGCGCCGGACCTGGCGCAGCTGCTGCCGGATTTCCAGCCGCCGGGCCATGAAACGATCGATTTCGGCTTCCTGCTCGGCGGTCAGCACGCTCAGGTCCGCATCACCCCGGGCCTGCTGCAACTCGTTGATCCGGGCCTCGGCTTCGGCCAGTTCGGACTCCAGGCGCTGCTCGGTGGCACGCAGGCTCTGCTCGGCAGACCGTCGCAGTTCCTCGACCAGGGTGAACGGCCGGTTTGAAGTCGCACGGCTGCGAATACTGATCAGGTCGGCATTGCCAAGGAGGTTGTCGATGGCATTGATGACGAAATCGGCATTGTTGGCGAAAGGTTCGAGCAGGCTGGTGCCGAAAAAGCGCTGGCGCTGGACCCAGTAGCGATCGGCGAGGAAGTCGGCGTCAGCGACCAGGATGGCGTCGATTCTTCCCCGACCAGGTTCTGTATCGGGCGCAAGCGCGGCTTCGACTTCCCCGGAAACCCTCCCGGCCAGGGTGTAGCGTTCCCCGCTCGGCCCGAATTCGTCGGCCAGGGCTGCCGGGTCGTCGAGGAAGCGCAAGCGCTCGGTCGGCAAAGGCCCGGCGTTGCGGCTGCTGGTGAGCAGCGGCTCCAGATCGAGGGGACTCTCGTCGGTCAGCTCGAACCAGCCAATCGAGGCTGTGTTGATCACTTCCAGGTCGCCGGTGACGACATCATCGGGGTTCATGTTGGCCGCCGTGATCCCGAGGATCGCCGGATGACGCACCGGCGGCTGGCCCTGCTGCAGGTTGACCTGCAGCGCCAGCCCCAGGTCGGCAATGAAGTCCTCGGTCGAGAACTCCACGCCCCAGGCTTCCAGCAGCGGCTCGAGGGTGGAATGGCGATCGGCCGTCAGCGCCCCGGCGGGATCGGACGGATCCGGCCCCGGATCGGTTTCCGCGAAAGGATCCAGGATCCCCAGCAGGCGCCCTCCGTCGAGCAGGAAATGCTCGATGTCGGCGAGCAGGCTGTCGCTGAGCTGCTTCGGATGAATCAGCACCAGGACGTCGATGTCGTCCGGGAGTTGTTCGGCGCCGATCTCGATCTCTTCGAGCTCGAACAGTTCGGCGACTTCCTCGTAGACCGCCCAGGGCTCCTGGCGGCGACCGGTCCGGAAATCCATGCCACCGGTCATCGGCAGGCCGCTCAGCCAGCCGACGCGAGGTCGCCTCGGCTGGCTCAGGATGTAGACCATGCGCGCCAGTTCGTACTCGAGAAAGGCCTCGCGCGCCGGCGACAGAAACGGCAGCACCTCGCGACCATCGACCCGGTTCGTTCCGACGATCCCCAGATAGAGCGACTCCCGGCCAACGCCGACCGGCACGCCTTCCAGGCCCAGCAGCTCGGCACGGTCCTCGGCCTCGCTGAACGGCTCGGGATCGACGCGCCGCAGTTCCAGGCCGCCGTCGGCGTGCTCGGCCATCTCGTCGAGCAGTTCCTGGATGCGCCGGGCGAAGTTGCGCACCATCGGCAGCTCGCTGCTGGCTTCCTCGCTGAAGTAGAACTCCAGCGTGATCGGCTCTTCGATCGACTCGAGCAGGTTGATCGTGCCGGGACTCAGGGTATACAGACGGTTCTCGGTCAGATCGAGCCGGGCGCCGGTCAGGAATGCCCCGGAAAGCATGGTCACGGCCAGGAACAGGAGCCCGAGCAGGACCAGCGCGGTGGTCGAATACCAGTGTTTCTTTTTCATGGTGTTTGCCATCACTCGGCCTTCTTTCGTTCCAGCACGATGCGGTTGGCGGCCAGCCAGAAGCCGATCACCAGGACGAAGTAGAGCACGTCGCGCAGATCCAGAACCCCGCGCGAGATCGAGGTGAAGTGGACCAGGAAACTGAGGTTGCCGATGCCGTCGATCATCGCCTGCGGAAGCCAGCCGCGGAAAACATCGAGCACCATGGGCAGCCCCGACAGCAGGAACACGAAGCAGGCCACGACCGCCAGGATGAAGGCAACCACCTGGTTGCGAGTCGCCGCCGACAGGCAGGCGCTGATGGCCAGGAAGCCGCCGGCCATCAGCCAGCTGCCCAGATAGGCCGCCACGATCACGCCGTTGTCGGGGTTGCCGAGCACGTTGACCGTGATCCAGATCGGAAAGGTCAGCGCCAGGGCCAGGCCGATGAACAGCCACGCGGCCAGGAACTTGCCCAGCACGGCCTCTGTCGCTGTGATCGGCAGGGTCAGCAGCAACTCCACGGTACCGGACTTGCGCTCCTCGGCCCACAGCCGCATGCCGATGGCCGGCACCAGGAACAGATACAGCCAGGGATGAAAGCGGAAGAACGGCTCCAGATCGGCGATTTCGCGCTCGAAGAAACCGCCGAGATAGAACGTGAACACCGCCGACATGATCAGGTAGATCACGATGAACACGTAGGCCACCGGCGTGGCGAAGTAGCTGGCCAGTTCGCGCCTTAGAACAACGCCGAGATTGTTCATCACGCAGCCTCCCCGGTTCGGGTCACGGTGCGGAAGACCTCGTCGAGGCGACCGGACTCGAGCTGAATCTGCGAGACGCTCCAGCCCGCCGAGCGGACCGTTCGGGTCACGGCCTCGAACAGGTCACCCCGGCCGCTGGGGAAAACGGTCAAGCGACCGCGCCGGATCTCGACTTCGCGCGACTCCGGCAGCGACCCCAGGGCCGAAGCGGCCGCCTGCAGATCGTCGAGCACCAGGGTCACCGCGTTGTGATAGCGCGAGCGGGCCAGCAGACCGGCCGGCGTATCGTCGGCCAGAAGGCGGCCGCGGGCGATGATCATGGCTCGGGTGCACAGGGCGTCGACCTCCTCCAGGATGTGGGTGGAGATGATCATGATCCGCTCGCTGGCCATTTCGCGGATCAACTGGCGAACCTCGTGCTTCTGGTTCGGGTCCAGGCCATCGGTGGGCTCATCGAGGACCAGCGCCGGCGGATCGTGGAGAATCGCCTGGGCAATTCCGACCCGGCGCTTGAAGCCCTTCGACAGGGTCTCGATGCTTTGACCCAGCACTTCGGCGAGGTTCAGACGCTCGACCGCCGAGCCAACCCGCTGGATCAGCTCGTCGCCGCGGAAACCCCGGGCCTCGCCGACGAAGCGCAGAAAGCGCTCGACGCTGAGCTCGCCGTACAAGGGCGCGCCCTCGGGCAGGTAGCCCAGCTGGCGGCGGGCGGCGAGGCTGGCGCTGCGAATATCGTGGCCGAAGATTTCCGCGGTCCCGCTGCTGGGCTCGAGAAACCCGGTCAGCATTTTCATGGTGGTCGACTTGCCGGCGCCGTTCGGGCCGAGAAAGCCGAGAATGGTCCCCGGCTCGACCTCGAACGACAACCGGTCGACGGCGACCAGCGGACCGTAGTGACGACTCAACGACTTGGCTTTGATCATTCCGGAGTCTCGCGCGAGGGTGAATAAGCCTTTCCGCCGCCGTGTTGGGGGCGATCAGACCAGGTTTCAAGCCCGGTCAGCGACCCGACCAGGCTTCCAAGTAACGGCCAAAGGCGGTAGCTTATAGGGTTGACTCGCACAGGATAGCGCATGAAACCGGTCATACTGGATCATCTGCCCGACGGACTGCTGGAACAGCCGGCCACCGAGCTGCACCGGCACCTCGACGGCCCGACCCTGATCCATCTGCCCGGTCGCCGGCCGCAGCCGCTGTTCGTCTCGGTGCTGCAGCACGGCAACGAAGTCTCGGGATGGGAAGCGGTGCGGCGCCTGCTCAAGAGCCGCTACCGGCGCGACCCCCTGCCCCGCAGCCTGATCCTGCTGATCGGCAATGTCCGGGCCGCTGCGCGCGGCCGCCGCCACCTCGCCGATCAGCCCGATTTCAACCGCTGCTGGCCCGGCTCGGACACCGTGCCGACCATCTGGCACGACGTATTCGGTGAAATCACCGACCACGTCCGGCTGCGCAAACCCGTGGCAAGCATCGACATCCACAACAATACCGGCCTCAACCCGCATTATTCAGCGGTCAACCGCATCGAACCCCTGCGCCTGCAGCTGGCGACGCTGTTTTCGCGCACCGTGATCTATTTCACCGAACCGCGGGGCGTGCAGTCCATGGCCTTCGGCGAATTCTGTCCGTCCGTGACCCTGGAATGCGGCCTGTCGGGCGACAGCGACGGCACCGACCACGCCCTGGCCTATCTCGATACCGTGCTCAACCTGCACGAAATTCCCGGTTCCATGCCTTCGCCGGAGGCTCTGGAACTATTCAGCGTGTTTGCCACCGTGCGGGTGGCCGAAGAGGCGGACTTCGGCTTCGAGCCCGGTGCCGAGCTGCAGTTTCCGTCCGATCTCGATCAACTCAATTTCCGCGAACTGCCGCCCGGCACCCGGCTGGCATTCCGCGCCAATGGCTGCCCGCAGCCCTTGATCGCCTGTGGCCATGACGGCCGCGACGTCTCCGCGGAATGCTTCATGGTCAAGGAACGGCAGATCCTGACCCGCAAACCGCTGATGCCGGCCATGCTGACCACCGACGAGTTCATCGTTCGCAACGACTGCCTGTGTTATCTGATGGAACGCATCATTGTCGAACCCCGCGAAGCCCCGGCGGTCGATCGGGGCGAAGAATCCAGCCTGCCCGAAACGCTGCCCTGAGTCACAATGCCAACCTGAACACTCATGGTCTCACTGGAACCCCCGACATGAACTTCTTCTCAGCAGCTGTTGCCATCGCGGCCATCCTTGGAATCGTTTCGATCGGCCAGAAGTGGGTGGAGGCCCGTCGCCACTCGGCCGAACTGGAAACCTCGGTCAACGACGCCCTGGCCGATCTGCGCGAGCGCATCGAAACGCTGGAACGCATCGTTACCGACCAGCGCGAAACCCTGCGCAGGAAATTCGATGAGCTCTGAAAACCATCGTTACGCAGCCCTGCTGACGCTGTTCTTCAAGGGCCTGGCGACGATCATCCCGATCGCCCTGACCCTGATCATCGTGTTCTGGCTGGCCGGGCTGGCCGAAGGCGGGGTGGGCCGCCTGATCCAGCTGGTCCTGCCGGAGCGCTGGTACGTGCAGGGCATGGGCCTGGTCGGCGGGATCGTGCTGGTCCTCCTGATCGGCCTGCTCAGCGAGGTCTACCTGTTTCGCAAGCTGATCGACTTCGGCGAAGGCATCCTCGACCGCATGCCGGTGGTCAAGTCGGTGTTTCGCGCCACCAAGGACTTCGTCGACTATTTTTCCGGCGACGACAAGGACAAGTTCAACCAGGTGGTGCGCGTGCGCCACCCGTCCGGCTACTCCCTGCTCGGCTTCATCACCCGCGAAGACTTTTCCGGCCTGCCCTTCGGCGAGGACGGCGAGGTCGCCGTCTACCTGCCGCTGAGCTACCAGATCGCCGGCTACACCCTGTTCGTGCCGCGCGAGTGGTGCGAGCCGGTCGACATGCCGTTCGAGGACGCGATCAGGCTGATCCTGACCGCCGCCATGAGCCGAAGAAAATGAGCCGCGCTCAGCGCTGCTCGATCGGCGGCACCGGCCGAGGATCAGGCCCGATATAGTCGGCGCCGGGCCGGATGATCCGGTTGTTGTCGCGCTGCTCCATGACGTGGGCGGCCCAGCCGGTGACCCGCGACATCACGAAGATCGGCGTGAAAAGCCCCGTCGGAATACCCATGAAGTGGTAGGCGGAGGCGTGGTAGAAATCGGCGTTGGCGAACAGCTTCTTTTCCTCCCACATGGTCTTCTCGACCGCCTCGGAGACCGGAAACAGGACCGTATCGCCGACGTCGTCGGCCAGCTTGCGCGACCACTCGCGGATGATGGCGTTGCGCGGGTCCTTCTCGCGATAGACGGCATGGCCGAAGCCCATGATCTTTTCCTTGGCCGCCAGCATGCGCAGCACATCGGCGCGCGCTTGTTCGGCCGAGTCGTATTTCTCGATCATCGCCATGGCCATCTCGTTGGCGCCACCGTGCAGCGGACCCCTGAGCGAGCCGATCGCCCCGGTCACGCATGAGTGCATGTCCGACAGCGTGGAGGCGCAGACCCGGGCGGTGAAAGTGGAAGCGTTGAACTCGTGTTCGGCATACAGGATCAGCGAGACATCCATGACCCGGGCGTGCAGTTCCTCGGGCGCCTGGCCTCGCAGCAGATGCAGGAAATGCCCGCCGATGCCGTCGTCGTCGGTTTCGACCTCGATGCGCACGCCGTCATGGCTGTAGCGGTACCAGTAGCCGATCATCGAGGGGAACGCAGCCAGCAGGCGGTCGGCCACGTCCTGCTGGGCCGAGAAATCAGCCTCCGGCTCGAGGTTGCCCAGGAATGAGCAGCCCGTGCGCAGGACGTCCATGGGGTGGGCCGAGGCAGGAATTCGCTCCAGCACCTCCCTGAGCGCTCCGGGCAGGCCGCGCAGCGAGCGCAGGCGCGCGCTGTAGGCGGCCAGCTCGTCGGCTGTCGGCAGGTGGCCCTTCAAAATCAGGTGGGCCACCTCGTTGAAGCTGGCGTTTTCGGCCAGGTCGTCGACGGCATACCCGCGATAGCGCAGGCTGTTGCCGGCTGCACCGACGGTGCAGATTGCGGTCTGTCCGGCCGACTGCCCTCTCAGGCCGGCCCCAGTGTTTTTTTCACTCATGCTGCGACTCCTTGCTGAACAGTTCATCGAGCTTTTGCTCGTAGTCGTGGTAACCCAGAATCTCGTAGAGTTCGGTGCGCGTTTGCATCGACTCGACCACGCTGCGCTGATGGCCGTCGCGGGCGATTGCTCCGTAGACCGCCAGGGCCGCCTTGCTCATCGCGCGGAAGGCACTCAAGGGATAGAGCACCATGGCCACGTCGACCCCGGCCAGTTCGTCGACATCAAACAGCGGCGTCTGGCCGAACTCGGTGATATTGGCGAGCACCGGCACGGGCACCTGGCGGGTAAAGGTCGCGAACTCGTCGAGCGTATGCAACGCCTCGGCGAAGATCATGTCGGCCCCGGCCTCGACGTAGCGATTGGCGCGCTCGACCGCGGCCGTCATGCCTTCGGCGGCATGCGCATCGGTCCGGGCCATGAAGACAAAATCATCATCCGTGCGTGCATCGACCCCGGCGCGCACCCGATCGGCCATTTCCTCGATGCTGACCAGCGCCTTGTTCGGCCGATGTCCGCAGCGCTTGGCCTGGACCTGGTCTTCCATGTGGATCGCGGCCACGCCGGCTCGCTCCATCTCGCGCACCGTGCGGGCGATGTTGAACGCGCTGCCCCAGCCGGTATCGACGTCGACCAGCAGCGGCAGGTCACACACCGCCGTGATCCTGCGGGCATCCTCGGCGACGTCGGACAGCTGGCTGATACCCAGGTCCGGCAGGCCCAGCGAAGCGTTGGCGACACCGGCACCCGACAGGTAAATGGCCTTGTGGCCGGCCTTTTGGGCCAGCAGGGCACTGAACGCGTTGACCGTCCCGACAATCTGCACCGGCGCCTGCTCGGCGACCAGCGTGCGGAACCTGGAACCCGCCGAAGGCTGACTCATCCCTGCTCTCTCCCTCAAAAGCCGCAAAGCGCCTGATTCTAGCACGCAGACCGGATTCGCCCGCCCCTGCCGTGGTTCGATCAGACGCGGTGAATGCGCGCCTGCTCGGCGGCCGCCAGGGCCTGGTTGGCCAATTCGGCGGCGGTGGATGCAGGCAGGAAGGGTAGCCCGATCGCTCCCTGCGGCAGCACCAGCTCCAGGCCGACGAGATCATGACGGCGCAGATAGGGGCTGCTGGTCACCCGGGCCTGCTGGACCTGCTCGAGGTCGAAGGCGTCGATGCGCTGTCCCAGCAGCCCCCGACGCACCCACAGCACGCGCTCCTGGCGAGCCCAACCCCATCGGCGAAAGCGCAGGTGCAGGGCCGGCAGCGCCAATACGCCGGCCAGGGCAAGCGCAAGCAGGCTCCAGTGGTCGAATCCAAGCAAGGCCCCGAGCACCCCCAGCACCAGGACCTGGGCCAGCAGAAGACGCGACCAGGCAAACAGCCGAAAGCGTGCGCTGATGCTCCTGAAGCGCTCTGGAAAGGTGGCACCGGGCAGCAGGTCCGCGGCCAGGCGACACTCCTGCGGCCGCAGCCCCGGAACCAGGAAGGCATTGCGGCTGACGCCAATATCCTCCTCGGAGCTTCGGGTCTGGCGCAGCACCAGACTCCAGCATCCCAGCACGCGACCTGCCGCTGACTGGCGCAACTGCAGTCCGGTGATCTTGGTCCGACGCACGGTCTGCTCCCGGCGGTCGAACAGGCCGGCGGTCGCGACCAGGCGATCGTCGCGCTCGCGCAGCCGAAAGCGCCAGTACCGGACCAGCGCCAGCAGGCCGGACAGCCCGAAAAGAACCAGCAGGAGACCCAGCAGCGCCCCGGCCCCCAGCAGCCAGGCAGAAGCCGGCAACTCCACTGCCGGCTCATTTTCCAGCGCCCGCTGGGCCGCCTGTTCCAGGCGCTCGCCGAAGCGCTCGAGCAGATTGCCGCCAAGGTAGAAAAACACCCCGGCGATGACCCAGACCTGGTTGCTGGAAATGCCGTGCAGAAACAAGCGACCCGGGTTTGGAGCGAACAGCACCGGCGCTTGCTCGGCTGACCGGCCGGCAACGCCCTCTGCCCCTTCTTCCGCCTGCGCTTCGACCTCACCGCGCGCCGCGCTGATGCGGTCGCGCATGGTCTGCGCCAGCGACCGATCGATTCCGGGCAACTCGACCTCCTTGTCGGCCGCACCCGGGGTCTGCAGGCTGAAGCGAACGAGATCGAACGGACGGAAATAGAACGGCTGGCCGAGCTGGATGTTCTGAACGCGGGCAAAGCGCACCCGCACCTCCTTGCGCTCGATCAGGCCACGCCGCACCCGAACCGCGTCATCTTCCAGCCGGAAGCGGAAGCGGCGATGGTAAATCATCGCACCGAGCACCGAGAGCAGCACGAAGCCTGCGCCAATCAGCAGCAGTTCCCGCAGCCCCAGCCAGTCGGTGAACGCCGCACCGGCGCCGGCGCCGGCAAACAAGAACAGGTTTTCCCGCACCTGGCGCTGCATGCCGCTGACGATCAGAAACACCAGGGCCAGCGGGCTGAGCCGCTGCCAGTCGTCTGCCGCGCTCACTCGGGTTCCTCTTCAACCTCGTCGCGCGTCGTATCGTCGCCGCCGTCTTCAGCGCGAATCTGCTCGAGCAGATGCTGGCGGACCTTGCGTGCCGAGGTTCGATCCAGCCCCTCGACACTCAGGTCCGCACCCATGCCGCCGGCGGTGAAGCACTTGACCCGCATCAAGCCGAACAACCTCTCCAGCGGGCCCGAGGCGGTCTCGACGTGCTGGATTCGGGCAAACGGGAGGATCGCGGTGCGCTGCCAGATCAGGCCCGAGCGGTAGATCAGGTCGTGCTCGCGCAACGCCCAGCCGCGCCGGCGCGCATCCAGCCACGACACAACCCCGAACCACACCGCCGCCGCCAGCGGCACCACCACCAGGCCGGCGGGCACCGTCACGTCGATAAACGGCAGCCGAGGCGCGACCAACACCGCGGCCGCCAGTCCCAGCCAGAAGAGAACGGATGTCAGCACCGAGTAGGGCGCGAAGCTGCGCGCCATCGGATTCAGCGGCACGGCCCGATAGTCCGGCAGCGCCGACGGATCGACCGCGCGGTTGCTGAACCCGCCGTCCGGCGATCGATGCGATGGGGCGGAGGTATGTTCCTCCATGTCAATCCCGGTCGGCCCGGCGGATAATGCGCCGACAGCGCCACAGCAGGTAATTGACCGCAATCCAGAAGTGTCTGAACTGGGGGTTGCGGGTCTGGCCCTTGTGGTAGCGGTAATAGATCTGCTGGGCGATCACGGCCAGCCGGAACAGCCCGTAGACCTCGTAGAACGCCCAGTTATCGGGCCGGAAACCGGTCTTTTGGCAGTAGTAGTCGACCACTTCGGCGCGCGTGAGCATGCCCGGGATATGCGTGGGCTGGCGGCGGAAACCCTTGAAATATTTCTCGTCGTCGTCCTGGACCCAGTAGGCCATGGAATTGCCCAGGTCCATCAGCGGATCGCCCAGCGTGGCCAGCTCCCAGTCCAGCACGCCGATGATCTTGAGCGGATCGTCTGGATCCAGCACCAGATTGTCGAAGCGGAAATCGCCGTGGATGACGCGGATGGCGACCTCGTCGGGCACGCGCTCGGAAAGCCATCGCATCACCGATCGCCCGGGCAGCACGTTCCAGGTCCGGGCCCGCTTGAAGCGCTCCGACCAGCCCTCGATCTGGCGCCGGTTGTAGCCGGCGCCCTTGCCGAGCTTTTCCAGGCCGGCCGCCTGCACGTCGACCTGGTGCAGATCGATCAGGCGATCGATCGCGGCGGTCGACAGTCGGCGGGCCTGCTCGGCGTCCAGCGCCAGGCCCGCCGGCAGATTGGCCCGCAGGATGATGCCCTCGAGTCGCTCCATGACGTAAAAGTCCGAGCCGATGACGCTGTCGTCGGTGCACAGGGCGAGCATTTCGGGGACATACGGATAGGCCGGCTTGAGCGCTTTCTGGACCTTGTACTCGCGCACCATGTTGTGGGCCGACTTGGCCTTGGTGCCCGGCGGCGGACGCCGCAGGATCAGGTCCCGGTCCGGGTAGCGCAGGCGATAGGTCAGGTTCGATGCCCCGCGCGCGAACTGCTCGACCTCAGGGGCACCGTCCAGTCCGTCGATGCGCGCCTTCAGCCACTCATCGACCGCCTCGACGTCGAAGCGATCCTCCTGGCGCAACGCCCGTGGATGGTCCAGCAAATCTGAAGATTGGGTGGGCATGGCCAGCGCGCAGCGGGAAACAGCGTTCAGTGTAGCCGGGCAGACCGAGTCTGTCAGTGACCGGCAGGCACACTCAGTCCCTGTAGCGCCCCAGCTCGATGCGCGCGATCAGGCCGCGATGGACTTCGTCCGGGCCGTCGGCCAGGCGCAGCGATCGCGCCGCGGTCCAGGCCGCGGCCAGCGGAAAATCGCCGGAAACGCCGGCCCCGCCATGCAGCTGAATGGCCATGTCGATCACTTCCTGGGCCATGCGCGGCACGGCGACCTTGATCTGCGACACCTCGGTCATGGATTCGCGGATACCCTTGTGATCGAGACACCAGGCGGCCTTGAGCACCAGCAGGCGGGCCTGTTCGATGGCGATACGCGCCTCGGCGATGCGCTCTGCGTTGCCGCCCAGTCTGGCCAGCGGCCGGCCGAAAGCCGTTCGCTCGAGGGCGCGTCGACAGGCCAGCTCCAGGGCGTGCTCTGCCAGTCCGATCAGGCGCATGCAGTGATGGATGCGGCCGGGACCCAGGCGACCCTGGGCGATCTCGAAGCCGCGTCCGGGGCCGGCGATGATGTGATCGGCCGGCAGACGTACGTCGGTGAAGCTGGCTTCCCCATGACCGTACGGCGCATCGAGCATGTTCATGGCAGTCAGCATGCGTTCGATCCGGACACCGGGCGCGTCCAGCGGCACCAGCACCATGGAGTGGCGCCGGTGGCGGTCGGCCGCGGGGTCGGTCAGGCCCATGAAGATTCCGACCCGGCAGTCTGGATGCCCCAGTCCGGTCGACCACCACTTGCGGCCGTTGAGCACCACCTGCTCGTCCTCGACCATGGCCGTGGCCTGCATGTTGGTCGCGTCCGAGGAGGCCACGTCAGGCTCGGTCATGAAGAACGCCGAGCGAATCTCGCCGTTCAGCAAGGGCTCGAGCCAGCGTGCCTTCTGGGCCTCGGAGCCGTAGTGATACAGCACCTCCATGTTGCCGGTATCCGGTGCGTTGCAGTTGCAGATCTCCGGGGCGATGAAAGACCGGCCCATCTGCTCGGCCAGCGGCGCGTAGTCCAGGTTGTTCAGGCCCTGGCCATGCCTGGCGTCCGGCAAAAAGAGATTCCACAGGCCGGCCTCGCGCGCTTCGCGCTTGAGCTCTTCGATTTCCGGGAGTACGCGCCACGGGTTGTCGAGTTGCGCCATGCGCGCGTGCCAGCCGGGCTCGATCGGCACAATGCGCTCGCGCAGAAAGTCACGCAGCTTGATGGCCAGATCTTGCGCATGTTGCGACGGTGCGAAATCCATGATTTTTCCTTGCAGAAGCGAAACGGACAGAGCGACCAGATTACCCGGACCTGGATCGCTTCGCACGCCGGCGACCCCGGCTTGAAAGTTTCTCCTCCTGGAAACGCAATTGCTATCATGGCCGCGACTTGATTGAACGAGGGCGCCTTGTTTTCCGAATCACTTGATCAACCGGCCCGAAAGATTGTGCGGGTCCAGGCTTGATCCCGACCATGTCGTCGACTGCTTCGAACGCGCTGACCGCGGCGCCGGATTTCGTCATTGCCGGCG
>JAWLFD010000235.1:0-3572 GCA_041685745.1 Wenzhouxiangella sp. | reverse complement strand
GCCCTGACCGACGACGGCCAGACCCAGCGCGAGCGCCTGATCGTCTCGCCCGACGGGCGCTACATCGCCCACGACGACCGCCCGGGCCGGCTGTGGCTGCTCGACCTGGAGACCGGCCGCAACCGGCTGCTCGAAGACTCCGGCGGCAGCGGCTACAGCGACATCGTCTGGGCCCCGGACAGCGCCAGCCTGGCGGTGACCCGCCCCGACACGGCCGTCCAGCGCCGCCAGCTGGTGGTCATCGAAGTGCCCGCCGGCACGGCCCACGTGCTCAGCAGCGACCGCTACGAGAGTTTCTCGCCGACCTTCAGCCCCGACGGGCGCTGGCTGTATTTCCTCTCCAACCGCCATTTCCAGGCCACGCCCGGCAGCCCCTGGGGCGATCGCAACCTCGGCCCGATGTTCGACCGGCGCGCCCGAATCTACGCCTACGCGCTGCAGCCGGGCAATGCCTTTCCGCTGGCTCGGCGCACCGAGCTGAGCGTCGAGCCCGAAGCGCCCGGCGACGAGCCGGCCTCGATCGAGTTCGACGGGCTGGCGCAGCGACTGTTCGAGGTCGACGTGGCCGCCGGCAACTACAGCGCCCTGGCCGCGGCCGCCGACCGGCTCTACCTGATCGATCGCGACGCGGGCGGCAGCGCGCTCAAGACCATCGCCTTTGCCCCGGACCGGCCCGCGCTGGAGACCTTTGCGACCGGCGTGCGCTTTTTCGAGCTGTCGGCCGACCGCTCGCGCATGCTCTACGCCAATTCGGGCAACGCGATGTACATCGTCGACGCCAAGGCCAAGCCGCCCGGCGAGCTCGGCGAGCACCAGGTGCGCCTGGACGACTGGCGCCTGCCGGTGCGCCCGGCCGAAGAGTGGCGCCAGATGATCGTCGACGCCTGGCGCATGCAGCGCGACTGGCTGTTCGACCCCGACCTGCGCGGCCGGGACTGGGCGGCCGTGCGCGAGCGCTACGTACCGCTGGCCGAGCGCGTCGGCGATCGACGCGAGCTCGACGACCTGCTCGGCCAGATGGTCGCCGAGCTCGGCGTGCTGCACTCGCAGGTGCGCGGCGGCGAGTATCCCGAAGAGCCGGAGTCGGGTTCGCCGGCCTTCCTCGGCGGCGCCTTCGAGGTCGTCGACCAGGGCCTGCGCATTACCCATATCTACCGCACCGACCCGGAACTGCCCGCCGATCGCTCGCCGCTGGCCCGACCCGGCGCGGGGCTGGCGGTCGGGGACGTGATTACCGCGGTCAACGGCCGGGCGGTGCGTTCACCGGCCGACCTGGCCCGACAGCTCGACCACCAGGCCGGCCAGCAGGTCCGCATCGACTACCGGCGCGGCACCGAGTCGGCCAGCGCGGTGGTCGAGCCGGTCAGCGGCTGGGGCGACTGGGGGCTGCGCTACCAGGACTGGATCCAGGGCCGGCGCGAGGCCGTCGACGAGCTGGCCGGCGGCCGCATCGGCTATCTGCACCTGAACGCCATGGGAAGCAACGACATCGCCAGCTTCGCGCGCGAGTTCTACGCCAACATCGACCGCGACGGCCTGATCATCGACGTGCGCCGCAACCGCGGCGGCAACATCGACAGCTGGATCATCGAGAAGTTATTGCGCCGGGCCTGGATGTTCTGGCAGCGCCCGGTCGGCGAGCCGTTCTGGAACATGCAGCAGACCTTCCGCGGCCACCTGGTCGTGCTGGTCGACCCGCTGACCTATTCCGACGGCGAGACCTTCGCCGCCGGGGTCAAGACCCTGGGGCTGGGCCCGGTCATCGGCCAGCGCACCGCCGGGGCCGGGGTGTGGCTGAGCGACACCAACCGCCTGGTCGACCGCGGCGTCATGCGCGCCGCCCAGAGCCCGCAGTTCGACGCCCAGGGCCGCTGGCTGGTCGAGGGCTTCGGCGTGGTCCCCGACATCGAGGTCGAAAACCGACCGCACGCGACCTGGAACGGCAAGGACGCGCAGCTCGATCGCGCCGTCGAGGTGCTGCTCGAACGGCTGGAGGCCGAGCCGGTCGTTCAGCCGCAGGCCCAGCCCATCCCGCCGCGCGGCGAGAACGCGATCAGTCCCTGAGCGACCGCTACCCGGGCAAAGAAAAACCCCGCCGGGCGGCGGGGTTTTTCGTGGTCCTGCGGTGGTTTCGACCGCGATCAGTCGATGTTGCCGGTCACCCAGTAGTCGACCAGGTCGTCGTGCTCGTCGATAAAGCGCGTCACGGCTTCTTCGTACGAGTTTTCCTGGGCGTAGAACATCGCGTCCTGCAGGACATCGAGATCCAGATGGATCCGCGAGACCATCAGGGCGACTTCCGGATTGTCCTGGTAGAAGCCCTGGCGCGACATGGCGTGGACGCGCTCGAAGCTGCCCAGCGTGCCGCGCGGGTCTTCGAGGTAGCGCAGGTCGTGGGCGCCGAACTTCCAGTGCGGGCTCCAGCCGGTGACCACGATCCACTCGTCGCGGCGAACGGCGCGGGCCAGGGCGGCGGTCATGCCGGCACCGGAAGAGATCTGCAGCTGGTAGCCGTCGAGACCGTAGTCCTCGATGGCCTGCTCGGACAGCCGGGTCAGGCCCGCGCCCGGGTCGATGCCGGTGATGGTGCCGTCGAGCTGGCTGCGGACCGCGTCGTCTTTCAGATCCTCGATCGAGGACAGCTGGTCTTCCGGGATGTAGGTCGGCACGGCCCAGCCCAGGCGGGCGTAGCCGTAGAGAATGCCCAGGCTGACGATGTCGCTGCCGACCGCGTCCATGTAGTCTTCGTGGGTGCCGGGCAGCCAGGCCATCATCATCATGTCGATATCGCCCGAGGCCAGCCCCTGGTACTGCGGGGCGATGTCGGTCTGGATCAGCTCGACTTCGCGATCCATCCGCTCTTCGATCAGCTGGGCGGTCAGCTTGGTGATGAACTCGGCGTCCGACCAGGCGGTCCAGCCGATCCGGACCGGATCCTCGGCCTGGACCGGCAGCGCCAGCCCGGCGGCCAGAACGACGGCGAAAAAGGTTTGCAATAATTTGTCTTGCATGGTGTTGCTCCTTGCTGAATGCGTTGTGTGCTTTCGAACACGTGATGGCGCCAGTCTGGCGCCGGATTGCCCGGGCGCGCGCTCTTAACGGCGCCTGGGCGCGAAACTCTGCGTGATGCGGTCGAGCAGGATGGCCAGGATGACGACCCCCAGGCCGCCTTCGAAGCCCAGCCCGACGTTGAGGCGCTGGATCCCGGTCAGGACGGTGTTGCCCAGGCCCCCGGCGCCGATCATCGAGGCGATCACCACCATCGACAGGGCCAGCATGATGGTCTGGTTGACCCCGGCCATGATCGACGGCATGGCCATGGGCAGCTGGACCTTGCGCAGCAGCTGAAACCGGGTGCAGCCGAAGGCGAAGCCGGCCTCGATCTGCTCCTTGCTGACCTGGCGGATGCCGAGGTTGGTCAGCCGCACCACCGGCGGCATGGAAAACACCACCGTGGCGATGGCGCCGGGCACCGTGCCCAGGCCGAAAAAGATCGCCGCCGGGATCAGGTAGACGAACGGCGGCATGGTCTGCATGAAGTCCAGCACCGGACGGCAGATCGACTCGACCGT
>JAWLFD010000234.1:0-3573 GCA_041685745.1 Wenzhouxiangella sp. | reverse complement strand
CGCGGATGGGCCTGGTCGTAGACCTTGGCCAGGTGCTGGAAATCGAGATGGGTGTAGATCTGGGTGGTGGAGAGATTGGCGTGGCCGAGCAGTTCCTGCACGGCCCGGAGGTCGCCGGAGGATTCGAGAATGTGCGAGGCGAAGGAGTGGCGCAGCTGGTGGGGGTGGACGCGCTGGTCCAGGCCCTGGCGCTGGGACCAGTAGGCGACCCGCTTCTGGATGGCGCGCACGCTCAGCGGTTTGCCGGTCAGCGCGGTGAAGATCCGCGCCTCGCGGCCGTCGCTCAAGGTCCGGTGGAGGCTGCGCCAGCGCGCGAGGGCGGCGAGCGCGTGGCGTCCGACCGGAACCAGCCGCTCCTTGCGGCCCTTGCCCATGACCCGGACCATGCCCTCGCCGAAGTCGAGCTGGCTCCAGGTCAGGCCGGCCAGTTCGCTCAGGCGCAGGCCGGCACCGTAGAACAGCTCCAGCATCGCCCGGTCGCGCACGCCCAGCTCGCTGTCGTCGGGGAGGTCGAGCAGGGCCATGACCTGATCGACGTCCAGCGTTTCCGGCAGGCGTCGGCGCACCTTCGGAGCGCGCACGCCCTGGGTCGGGTCGTCCTTGCATTCGCCGCGCTCGCGCAGGAAACGGAAAAACCGGCGCAGGGCGGAAAGACGGCGCTGGATGCTGCGCGGACTCAGGCCCTGGCGGTGCTCGGCGGCTGCGAAAGCGCGGATTTCGGCCTGGTCGAAGCGGTCGAGACGATCAACACCGCGGCCCCCGGCCCAGCGGCCGAAGCGCTCGAGGTCACGGCGGTAGGCGTCCAGGGTGGCCGGGCTGACGCTGGCGCCCAGCTGCTCGAAAAACGCCGTCAGCGCGCGCTCAAGCGCGGGCGGACTGGCCGGGGTCGACGCCGGCGACTCAGGCGCGCTTGCGATCGTCTCGCTCCACCAGTCTCAGCCGCCAGGCGATGGTGTTGCCGAGCAGGTCCAGAAAAAGGGTGCCGATGCCGGGGTGAAAGTGCTCCTCGCGGACCGAGCCGACGGCCAGCAGGCCGCTGCCGGCCACCGGCACCAGGGCGCAGGATCCGATCGCGATCTCGGCGTCGGGGAACAGTTCGACGAGCTTGGTGCGGGTCAGCCGGCCGCAGTAGGTCCGGTCCTTGGCCAGCAGCTGCTCGAGCCAGTCGGCCAGCTCGCCGTCGTGGATCACCACGCCGGGATGCGCGCTCAGTGCCGAATGGTCGCCGACCAGATGCAGTCGCACCTGGTCGGCGTTGAAGTCGCGCGCCATGCAGGTCAGTACCCCATCGACGAAGGCGCTGTCGGACGACGCGCTCATGACTTCCAGGGTCAACTGATGGAGACGCTGCATGAGGCGCTCGTTTTCGCCGGCGATCATGGTCAGCTCCCGCAGCCGCTGCTCGAGCTGCTCGTTCTGCCGGCGCAGGCGCAGAAAGCGATGCTGGGCGAGCGATATGGCCTGCTCCGGTCCGGGCAGTTCCAGCCGGTCGATCAGGTCGGGGAACCGACACAGGAGATCGGGGTGGGCGCGGATCCAGTCGGCTACGCGTTCCGGGGTCAGCGGGTCTGTTTCGCTCATGTCACCAGGGTTCCGTCGAAGACCCGGCGTGCCGGGCCGGTCATCCACAGCGGGCTGTTCCCGCCGCGCCAATCTATCACAAGCCTGCCGCCGGGCTGGTCCACCGCGAGCGGGGACGGCGCGCGCTGCCGGGCGATGAGCCAGGCCGCCGTGGCGCAGGCCGCGCTGCCGCAGGCCGGGGTCGCGCCGGCCCCGCGTTCGTGGACGCGCAGATCGACGGCGCCGTCGCCGCCCAGGGCGACGAAACTGACGTTGACGCCGTCGCTGAAGCTCGGGTGCCGGCTCAGCATTGCGCCGCGCTGCTCGACCAGCGCGGCCGGCGCCGGTTGGGCCAGCAGCACGACCAGGTGGGGATTGCCCATCGAGACCAGTCCGGCGTCGCGCAGACCGGGAAGGTCGCCGACCAGCGAGTCGAGCGCGGTGTCCGGATCCAGGCCGACGGCCGCGGCCGTGAACTGCGGCGATCCCATGTTGACCCGGAACTGGTCATCGCCGCGCTTCTGGACTTCGACCGGGCCGGCCGGGACCTCGAGCACGAAGCGATCGCGACCCGGCTGATCGGCCTCGAGCCAGCGGGCGATGGCGCGCATGCCGTTGCCGCACTGCAGCGCCGGGCTGCCGTCGCGGTTGTAGATGTGGACGCGGCAGTCGGCCGGGCCGGCCGGGCAGGAATGCAGCACCAGCAGCTGGTCGAAGCCGATGCCGCTGCGTCGGTCGGCCAGCTGGCGGATACGCTCGGGACCCGGGTCGGGGCGGTCGTCGCGATGATCGAGCAGGACGAAATCGTTGCCCAGGGCCTCGAGCTTGGTGAATGCCTGCCGCTGGCTCACGCCGACTTCGCGGATACGAAGCCGCTGGCCATCCAGTGGCGTTCGGTCGGTCGCGACAGGCGCAGTGAAGACAGCCCGGCGCGCTCGTACTGGTCGCGTACTTCCTCGATGGTCCAGGCGGCGAGCAGGCTGTTGTAGAAGTCCTGGCGCAGAATCTCGGGGGCGTCGGCGGCGTGTTCGTCGACCAGCCAGCGCGCCCGGGCCACCGAGTCGGGACGATGCAGGTCCATGATCTGGACATACGCACCCGGCGCGGCCAGCTCGGCGACCGCATGCCAGAGGGTCATGGGCTCGGGCAGGTGATGCAGCAGGCTGTTGGAGACCACGGCGTTGAACAGCCCGTCCAGGCCGTGCTCCGGCAGCCGGGCCTGGACCAGCTCGATGCGCTCGCCCCGGTCGGCGGCCGCGACCGCCTCGCCGGCCAGGGCCAGCATGTTGGGACCGGCATCGAGCCCGACGATGCGCCAGCCGGGCAGCAGGCCGGCGATGCGCAGGCAGATGTCGCCGGGACCGCAGCCGAGGTCGACCAGCCGGCCGGATTCGGCCCCCGCCAGCTGCTCGGCCACGGCCGCGGCGAACAGCTGGTTGGGTTCGGCAAAGTCGGCTTCGGCGTAGGCGCGCGCCTGGGCCGGCTCGTCCATCAGTTCAGGTTCGGGAATTCGCTGCATCTTCGGCGTCACTGTCCTGGTCGTTCGGGTCCCGCTCTTGCGGCCCGGCGGTCTCGGCGGGCAGGAAGAGATCATCCTTCAAGCCACAGCCGGTCAATGCGCCGGCCGTCAGCAGGGCGGCGAGGATCAGGGGTAAACTTGGGCGCATGGCATCGCAATCACGTCAACTTCTGGAATGCGTCGTGCACGAGACCGGCCCGAATCCTCGGCATGCCGTGGTCTGGCTGCACGGGCTCGGCGCCGACGGCAACGACTTCGCGCCGATTGTACCGCACCTGCAAAGCGCAACCCGGCGCCCGGTTCGCTTCGTTTTTCCGCATGCGCCGGTTCGCCCGGTCACCGTCAACGGCCGCATGCCCATGCGCGCCTGGTACGACATTCTGGGCATGGAAATCGATCGCGACCAGGATCGCGAAGGTATCCGGGCGTCGCTCGACCAGGTCGGCGATCTGCTCGACGATCAGGTCGAGCGCGGGATCGCGGCCGAAAACCTG
>JAWLFD010000233.1:0-3622 GCA_041685745.1 Wenzhouxiangella sp. | reverse complement strand
GCAGGTCTTGCGTTTCACGAAGTCGGGGATGTGCGGGACGCGGATATCATCCTCGGGGCCCAGGGCCGGCCGCGCGGTCGCGCGTACGCCAATGTCTCCTATGCCGACGGTTCTGTGGACGGTGTGCGCACCATCGAACAGGCGCTGGTCTGCCTGAATCCCGATCACGAGTGGAAGGTCGGCTTTGACGGCGATGAAGATGTTTATGATCTGCGCTATACGCTCGTTCACGAGATTGGCCACGCCATCGGGCTGGACCATCCCGGCCGGACGGGCCAGGTGATGGCTTTTCGCTACACAGAGGACTTCGATGCCCTGCAACCCGGCGATGTGCGCGGCGCTCGCCTGCTCTACGGTGCTGCCGAGGCAGAGGTCGAACTTGCGTCGGGCTTCGATGCCGGTCCTTCAAGTGACGAGCAGCTTGTTTCCCGCAGCCTCCTTTTGACGCGCCGAATCGCCGGCATCACGTTCAGGGCTGCCGGCATTGGCGACTTCCTGGGGCTCGGTGAGCGGGCAGTGGAACGCGATGCGTGCACTGACCACAGCGTGCATGAGCACGAGGAAGCCGGGAAGTTGTAAGGCTTTGTCAACGATGACCTGAGCAAGTACGGACTTGCGGGGCGGGTCGGATGCCGGCTCGCGCCGCGTGGTATGCGCTACGATAAGCTTCAGTTTCTCGGCGGGTGGAACATGAGCGCAAATCGCGGGTTCCGGGCCGGGCTTCGGCGTCGGCTGCACCAGGCACTGAGTGCGCCGAACGTCGATGCCGCAGAGCTGGCCCTGGCGCTGAACAAGGCGGCCGAACGCGAGCCGGCCCCCGTGCTGTGGTTGCTCGGTCTATCCCAGTCCGGGAAGACGTCGATTGTCCGCGGTCTGACAGGCAGTACCCGCGCCGAGATTGGCGACGGGTTTCGGCCCTGTACGCGAACGGCCAGCATCTACGACTTTCCGAAGGAATTTCCGGTGGTGCGTTTTCTCGACACCCGCGGTCTGGGGGAAGTCGGCTATGACCCCTCCGAGGATATCGCCCTGTGCGAGGACCAGTCGCATTTGCTGATCGTCGTGGTTCGGGTCGCTGAACCCCGTCCGCACCCGGTTCTGGAGGTCCTTAAGAAAATCCGCCGGCGCCACCCTGACTGGCCCATTGTCATGGCGCAGACCTGTCTGCACCATGGCTACGACGATGAGCAGGCCGAACACGTCGAGCCCTATCCGTTCCGTGACGATGACTGGCAGTCCGAAGTGCCGGACGGTTTGAGGCGCCTGCTGCTGGCCCAGCGCGAATTTTTTGACGATCTGCCGGGGAAGGGGCCCGTGTTGTGGGTCCCGATTGATTTCACCCTGCCCGAGGATGACTACGAGCCGAAGGAGTACGGGCTCGATGCCTTGTGGGAAGCGATCGAGGAAGTCGCCTCACTCGGCCTGGAGGCGAGGCTGCGTTCCGGTAGCGAAATCAGTGATCTCTACAGCCGTGCTGCCCATCCCCACATCGTCGGCTTCGGTTTGGCAGCCGGCGCGGTCGGTGCATTGCCGGTCGTCGACCTGGCCTTGGTGCCGGTCCTGCAGGCCGGTCTGCTGCAGCGTCTGGCGGGTCTGTACGATCAGCGCTGGAGCGCGCGCAGCAGCGCCGAATTCCTGGGTTTGCTGGGGTCCGGGTTTGCAGCCGCCTACGGCGCACGACTTGCCGGGCGTAGTCTTGTCAAGCTGATCCCGGTCTGGGGCCAGAGCGCCGGCGCGGTCCTGGGCGCCACCGCCAGCGGCGCCATCACATTCGCCCTGGGCAAGGCGGCCTGCGTCTACCTGGGGAGAAAGCAGGAAGGCCGTGTGGTCGACACCACGGTCCTGCGTCAGGCCTATCGCGATGGTCTGAACCAGGGCCGGCAGCTGGTTCGCCGGCAGCAAGCCGGTTCAGGGCCGACATGAAGGACCTGGTCAACGAATTCGGCTGGCTGCGGGTGATTGCCTTTGGCATCACGCTGCTGCCGCTGGCGCTGCTGCCTGTTTTCGCCACGCTGTGGATGTGGCAGTCCGGATGGTTGCTCTGGTGGCTGCTGGCTGCCGCGCTGGCTTCGGCGACGGGTCTGGCGATCAACCGGTACGCCGTCGTGCGGGAGCAGCGCGCGCTGCCGCGATCAACCACTCGGGCCGGTGTTCACTGGACGGCTGAAGCCGATGAGTGCTGGGCCAGGGTCGAGCGCCTGGCAGCAGAAGCCACCGTGGCTGAATGGCCACTCAGCGACGGCGGCGCGCTTGTGCGCCTGGCCCGCCACGTCTTGATCACGGTGGCCGGTCATTTCCACCCGAACAGGTCGCAGCCCCTGCTGGAAATGACGCTCCCGCATACCTTGACCATCATCGAGCGGGCGGCCCGGGAACTGCGCGACGAGGTGGTCGACAATATTCCTTTCAGTCATCGCCTGACCCTGGGATCGATGGCCCGGGCCAACAGCCTGCGTGCCCTGATCAAGCGCCACGAAAGCTGGTTTCGCGCGGCCCGCGCCATCTTCGCGCCGCAGTCGGCCGCCGTGGCCGAATTGCGCCGCGCGGTCGGCAGCCAGCTGCTCGATCACGGTTCGGAACGCGTTCAGTCCTGGCTGTTGCGCGAATACATTCGCAAGCTCGGCTACCACGCCATCGACCTTTACGGCGGTCTTGCCCGGCTGGATGACCAGGCAGCTCTGGACGCCCCGGATCCGAGCCTGACCGAGGACGCGGTGGACCCGGATGAGGCGCACGAACCCCTGCGCATTCTTTTGCTGGGTCGCGCCAATACCGGCAAGTCGAGCCTGATCAACGCCCTGTTCGGCCAGGTGACGGCAGCCGTCGACCTGTTGCCCGATACCACTACTGATCTGGTCGGCTACCGGCTCGAGCGCGATGACGAGACCCAGGCACTGATTTTCGATACGCCGGGGTTTGACGGTGCCTTGTTCGGCAGCCGGGTGCTGGAAAAAGCGGCCGCCAACGCCGACCTGATTCTCTGGGTCACCGCTGCCCATCGCCCGGATCGCGACGAGGAGCGCCAGCGGCTCGATCAGCTGCGCGCCATGCTGGCCGATCCGGGGCGGCGATCGCCCCCGCTTCTGGTGGTGATGACGCATATCGACCGGCTGCGCCCGGTGCGCGAATGGAAGCCGCCTTATGTGCTCGATCCGCCGGCCGACGCCAAGGCCGGCCAGATTGTCGCAGCGCTGAGCGCTGTGGCAGAACATCTTGCCGTCGACCTTGGCCGAATCGTCCCGGTGTGCCTGGCTGAAGGCAAAATCTACAATGTCGACGATGCCCTCAGCGTCGCCATGCTCAGGCAACAGGACGCGGCCAACCAGGTGCGGCTGTTGCGCTGTCTGCGTGCCCGCAAGCAGGAAGAAAACTGGGAGCTGTTGTGGCGTCAGCTTGGCAATGCCGGGCGAATCCTGCTGAGCCTGCCGGACGTTTTCCAGCCATCGGGCCCAAACGACGATCGCCGATAAGGCCGTTCAGTCTGCGCTAGTGGCCCTGTTGGCCGCTTTGTGTTCGCTGTCGCACGGAACGCCAAATCCTGCAAATCCAGAATAGGTTTCCTGGGGACGCTGCCGGGGCTGCTCTTTGCCGTGGCGGTACAACGACCTCGTTGACAACCTTT
>JAWLFD010000232.1:0-3635 GCA_041685745.1 Wenzhouxiangella sp. | reverse complement strand
GTGTCATCGAGGTCTTCGAGCATGTCGAGAAACTTCAGCACGCTGCGGCCGGTGTCGACGTCGACCTCGACCAGGGTGGTGGCGCGCTGGGTCACCTCGGCCTCGGCGTAGTCCAGGCCGGCTGCTTTCAGCGCATCGCGGACCGCCTCGAAATCCTCCGGCGCGGTCAGCACCTCGATGCTGCCGTCGTCGTCGCTGACGATGTCCTCGGCCCCGGCTTCCAGCGCGGCTTCCATGACCTCTTCCTCGCCGGTGCCGGGCGCGAAGCTGATCACGCCCTTCTTCTCGAACAGATAGGCGACCGAGCCGTCGGTGCCGAGGTTGCCGCCATACTTGGAAAAGGCGTGCCGGACCGCGGCCACGGTGCGGTTGCGGTTGTCGGTGAGACAATCGACCATCACCGCCACCCCTCCAGGGGCATAGCCCTCGTAGCGAAGTTCCTCGTAGGACGCGCCTTCGAGCTCGCCGGTGGCCTTCTTGATGGCGCGTTCGATGTTGTCCTTGGGCACGTTGGCCGCGTTGGCCTTGTCGATCGCCAAACGCAGGCGCGGGTTGGCTTCCGGATCGCCGCCACCCTCGCGCGCGGCCACGCTGATCTCGCGGATCAGGCGGGTGAAGATCTTGCCGCGCTTGGTATCCTGCGCCTTCTTGCGGTGCTGGATATTGGCCCACTTGCTGTGACCGGCCATTGGGTTGGTTCCTGGAGTCAGTCAGCCTGACATTCTAGCGCATGGACCGGCGCGGACGCGCCCGACGGAACGGCCGCGGCAAGGCGGTTCAGCGCCGAGTCAGCCGAAAGCGTTACACTCCTTCTATCAACCGATACCAGGAGAATAGCCATCATGCGCCTGCCCGCCCTGTTCCTTGCGCTGACGGTCGCCGGCCACGCCAGCGCCACCGGCGAACTCAACGTTCTGACCGACCTGTTCTCTCCGTTTCCGCCCGGATGCGTGGCTCTGAACCTGCCCGAAGCGCCAGCCTCTGAAGACAACGTGATCTGGGACGAAATCGTGGCCGCCCCCAGCGTCGAAACGGGAACCCTCGACAGCGAGGTCCGGGTGCAGATCTGGCGGACCGGCTGTGCCGATGAGGGACGGTCCGTGGTCATGGTGCGGCTGCAAAACCGGAGCCAAGACAGGCTGGTCCTGGTGCCGCAGATCTTCGTCGAGGCCGGCGAGTCGGACCTGCCGTTTCACGAAGGTCAGCTGATCACCCAGCCGGCGGTGGGCAACATTGGCGCATCCGGCAACGTCCTGTCTTCAGCCGGGCAGACGTTCATGGTTGCCGCCGACCCGGTTTCCATCGACGAAGTGACCTTCTTTTCGGTGGACGAATACAACGAGCTGTTCACGCTTGAACTGTTCTGGGGAGGCTTCGCGCCCGCCGTCAGCGAGGGCGAGCTGTTTCCGATCTTCCCGTACGAACCGGCGCTCGATCCGCCCCAGTTCGACATCCCGCTGCTGCACGGCCGCATGAGCGGCTCCTACACCGTCCCGGGCAAGGCCGCCACGGGCCTGTTCCTGAACGTCGCCGAAACCCTCGCCAACACGCCCGACGGCCCGGTGGACGCCAATTTCGTCTTCGCGGTCTTTTTCACTTACCTCGACGGCGAGCCCGTTTGGGTGGTTGGCAATACGCCCGAATTCACCTACCAGAACGACGGCGTCCCGGTCTGGGTGAACGAAAACCTGCCGGGCGTCGGCCCGGGCGCCGGACGGATCGAGCTGGAGATGCAGATCATCGAAGGGGGCCGGTTCTTCACCGACCCCGGTTCATTCACGGATGCAGACACCAACCGCGAGTCCATCGGCACGCTCGAGATCGAGGTCCTGGACTGCAACAACCTGCTGCTGAACTACGACTTTGCCGCCAGCGGCCTGGGCGTCGGCAACCTGACCGTCGTGCGCCTGGCCCGGATTGCCGGCTACGACTGCAATCCCTGGAACTGACGAAAGCGGATCAGTCGCCGCGGTCGAAACGGCCGCGGCGCAGAAAACCCGCGACCGCCGAGACAACCTCGGCCGACAGCACCAGGCCGGTGTGCGAGACCGGCAGTTCGATCGAATCGGCCGCCCCCGGCAGGCGGGTTTCGGCCACGGCAATGGTGCCGTCGTGCGGCACCGGCAGCTTTTCGAACATCCGACCCAACCCCATGGACCGGGTGCCGGCGATCACCCCGGTCTCGCGACGCGCCGGAGCATGCGAAAACCCGTACTCCAGCGCCGTTCGCGCCTTGCCGATGACCGGGCGGGTGATTTTCATCTCCATGATTCGCCCGGCCGCGGCCGAGCCCTGCACCGGCGACCCCAGCAGCACCACGCGACCCGGCGGCAGGCCCGTCCACTCGTCGAACATGCGCAGGATCACCAGCCCGCCGAGGCTGTGACCGACAAAATGCAGCGTCTCGGTCTCCAGCGCGCGCGCATACTCGAACAGGGCACGCGCGTTGGCGGCCAGCGAGCGGGCCAGCGTCGGATAGGAAAACCGGTGGGTCCGAAAGCCGCGCGCATGCAGGCGCCGCGCCATCAGCGCCAGACTGACGGGCCCGTACCAGAGCCCGTGCACCAGCACCACCGGGACGCGACCGCCCTCGGCCGGGCCGGTCGTTGCGGTCATTTGCCGGACTTGAGCCGAATGTGCAGCTCGTCGAGCTGGGCCGAATCGACCGCGGACGGCGCGCCCGTGAGCGGACAGCCGGCCGTGGTTGTCTTGGGAAAAGCGATCACTTCGCGAATCGAATCCTCGCCGCACATCAGTGCCGCGATGCGGTCGATACCGAACGCGATGCCGCCGTGCGGCGGGCAGCCGTAGCGCAAGGCTTCCAGCAGGAATCCGAAGCGCTGCTTCGCCTCGGCCGGGTCGATGCCGAGCAGGTCAAAGACCGCCTGCTGCAGACCGGGATGATGGATACGGACCGAGCCACCGCCGATCTCGGCGCCGTTCAAGACCATGTCGTAGGCGCGCGAGACCGCATCGCCGGGATGGGCCTTGAGGCTTTCCGGGTCGGCCACGGCCGGCGCCGTGAACGGGTGATGCAGGGCGTAGTAGCGCTGCTCGTCGGGATCGAACTCGAACATCGGGAAGTCGACCACCCACAGCGGCCGCCAGCCCGGCTCGACCAGCGCCAGGTCGCGCCCCACTTTCAGCCGCAGTGCGCCCATGAAGGCGTTGACCACCGGCTTGGTGTCGGCCCCGAAAAACAGCAGGTCGCCGGCCGCGGCGCCGGTGGCCTCGAGGATATCCGCGACGGCCTTGCCGTCCAAAAACTTCGCGATCGGCGACTGCACGCCCTCGATGCCGGCCGCCGGGTCGTTGACCTTCATCCAGGCCAGCCCCTTGGCGCCGTAGCGGCCGGCATAGGCGGCATAGTCGTCGATCTGCTTGCGCGACAGCCCGGCCGCGCCCGGCGCCTTCAGGGCCACGACCCGGCTGCCCGGATCGTTGGCCGGGCCCGAGAAGACCTTGAATTCGACCTCGCGCACGGCATCACAGATCGTCACCAGCTCCAGCGGGATGCGCAGGTCGGGCTTGTCGGAACCGAAGCGGCGCATGGCCTCGGCCCAGCTCATGCGCGGAAACGGACCCGGCAGTTCGACACCGAGTACCTCGCGAAACGCCGCGCGGACCATGCCCTC
>JAWLFD010000029.1:0-15074 GCA_041685745.1 Wenzhouxiangella sp. | reverse complement strand
CGAATGCTCTCGACCAGTTCCTGGATATGCTCGGGCGGCTCGGCGGTGACTTTCATCACCAGGTAGGCGACCAGGAAGTTGATCATCGCGCCGATGGCGCCGAACGACAGCGGCGAGATGCCGAACAGCCAGTTGTCCGGCGTATTGGCCAGCATGTTGGTTCCGGGGATAAAGAACCAGCCCAGGTAGGTGAAGATGTAGAGCAGGGTGGCAATCAGCCCCGCCAGCATCCCGGCCACCGCGCCGTGGGTGTTCATCTTCTTGGAGAAGATGCCCAGCATCAGGGCCGGGAACAGGGTTGCGGCCGCCAGCCCGAAGGCCAGCGCCACCACCTGGGCGGCGAAGCCGGGTGGATTGAGCCCGAGGTAGGTTGCCAGCGCAATCGCAAAGCCCATCGACACACGGGCGGCAAGCAGCTCCTGCTTGTCGGTGATGTTGGGCATGAGCACCGATTTGAGCATGTCGTGGCTGATCGCCGAAGAGATCGCCAGCAGCAGCCCGGCCGCGGTCGACAGCGCGGCAGCCAGGCCGCCGGCGGCGATCAGGGCCAGTACCCAGGGCGGCAGCTGGGCGATTTCGGGGTTGGCCAGGACCAGGATGTCGCGGTTGAAGGTGACCATTTCGTTGCCTTCCCAGCCGCGCTCGGCAGCCACCGAGGCAAACTCCTCGGAGTTGTCGTTGTAGTACTGGATGCGACCGTCGTCGTTCTTGTCCTCGAAGGCCAGCAGCCCGGTCTGCTCCCAACTCCTCATCCAGTCCGGACGCTCGTCGTAGCTGATCGGCTCGGCCGAGGTACCGTCGGGGAAGATCGTCGTGATGATATTCAGCCGGGCCATCGCGCCGACGGCCGGGGCGGTCAGGTACAGCAGGGCAATGAACACCAGCGCCCAGCCCGCCGACTTGCGCGCATCGGCGACCCGCGGCACGGTGAAAAAGCGGATGATGACGTGCGGCAGTCCGGCGGTACCGATCATCAGCGACAGGGTGAACAAGACCATGTTGATCGTGGAGCCATGGTGGCCGGTGTAGTCCTGAAAGCCCAGCTCGACCAGAACCTCATTGAGCTTGGTCAGCAGCGGCACGCCGGACTCGGCGTGGGTCGAAAACAGCCCCAGCGCCGGAATCGGATTGTTGGTCAGCTGCAGGGAAATGAACACCGCGGGGATGGTGTAGGCGGTGATCAGCACGCAGTACTGCGCCAGCTGGGTATAGGTGATGCCCTTCATGCCGCCGAGGACGGCATAGATGAAGACCACGGCCGCGGCGATGAACAGCCCGGTCTCGTTTTGCACTTCCAGAAAGCGCGAGAAGGCCACCCCGGCGCCGGTCATCTGGCCGATCACGTAGGTGATCGAGCAGACCAGCAGGCAGACTACGGCGACGACGCGCGCGCTCTGACTGTAGAAGCGGTCACCGATGAATTCCGGCACCGTGAAGCGGCCGAATTTGCGCAGGTACGGTGCCAGCAGCAGGGCCAGCAGCACGTAGCCCCCGGTCCAGCCCATCAGGAAGGTGGAGTTGCCGTAGCCGACGAAGGCGATCAGGCCGGCCATGGAAATGAACGAGGCCGCCGACATCCAGTCGGCCGCAGTGGCCGCGCCGTTGACGATCGGATTGACGCCGCGGCTGGCGGCGTAGAAGTCGGACGTGGTCCCGGCGCGCGCCCAGATGGCGATGCCGATATAGAGCGCGAACGAGGCGCCGACAACAAGCAGATTGAGTGTGAACTGGCTCATGTGATCTGGCTCCCTTTACTGTTCGTCGACGCCGAACTCGCGATCGATCCGGTTCATGTACCAGGTGTAGTAGAAGATCAGCGCGATGAAGGTCAGGATCGAGCCCTGCTGGGCGAACCAGAAGCCCAGATCGGTGCCGCCGATGCTCAGCGGCAGCATCTGCAGAAGCGGCCTGAGCAGGATGGCGAACCCGAAGGACACCAGCGCCCAGATGACCAGGCAGATCTTGATGATGCGGATATTGGCCGTCCAGTAGGCGGCAGCGGACTTGTCGTCGGACATGATGATGGGGTTCCCTCGGCAGATGTTTGCTTGTCGTTCGCCGAAGTGTAGGCAGCCCGATTGCGAAAACCCATACGACCATAGTAGGCTCCGCGCCGGATGCGGCTGCTATGATGCGAGCGGTTCCGGCCGGCGCAAGGAAGTTCGATCGATGTCTGATGGACGCAAGCACAAAGCGATGCGCGCCTGATGTTCTCTCCGGTCGTGCTGGTGCTGGTCTCGCTGGCCTACGTGGGCCTTCTGTTCCTGATCGCCTGGTGGGGCGACCGCTGCGCGCTCAGGCGCGACCGCCCGTTCGGCCAGCCGGTGATCTACAGCCTGTCGCTGGCGGTCTACTGCACGTCCTGGACCTTCTACGGCGCGGTCGGCCAGGCCGCCAGCACCGGCTGGGATTTCCTGCCGGTCTACCTGGGTCCGATCCTGATGTTCGCCGTGTTTGGCGGGTTCCTGCAGCGCATGGTGCGCGTCGCCAAGGAGCAGCAGGTCACCTCGATCTCGGACTTTCTGGCTTCGCGCTTCGGCAAGACCCGGCGGCTGGCGGTATTGGTCACGGCGGTCGCGGTCCTGGGCGTTCTCCCCTACATTGCCCTGCAGCTCAAGGCCATTGCCATGGGCTACGATCTGCTGACCTCGGATTTGTCGCGGCCCCTGGTCATGCTGGACGGTCCGGCTCCGATCCTGCGCGATACCGCGCTCGCCGCGGCCTTGCTGCTGGCCGTGTTCGCCGTGCTCTTCGGGACGCGTCAACTCGACGCCACGGAACATCATCCCGGCCTGATGCTGGCGATTGCCTTCGAGTCCCTGGTCAAGCTGCTGGCCTTTCTCGCGGTGGGTATCTTCGTGACCTGGTTCATGTTCGACGGCCCGAGCACGCTGGCACCGATGGCCGTGGACGACGCCGTGGTCGCCACACTGTTTGCGCCGGACAACGTGCGGCTGAGTTTCGTCACCATCCTGTTGCTGTCCTCCCTGGCCGTTTTCTGCCTGCCGCGTCAGTTTCACGTCGCAGTGGTCGAAAGCACGAGCGAGCGCGACGTGCGCTGGGCTCGGGTGCTGTTTCCCCTGTACCTGGTCCTGATCAGTCTGTTCATCGCGCCGATCGCGGTCGCCGGGCTGCTGACCTTCGGCGACGGCATGGCCTCGGATGCCTATGTGCTGACGCTGCCGCTTCAGGCCGGACAGGAATGGCTGGCGCTACTGGCCCTGCTCGGCGGATTTTCCGCTGCAACCGGCATGGTGATCGTGGCTGCGGTTGCCCTGTCGATGATGGTATCCAACGATATCGTCATGCCGCTGCTGCTGCGGGCCAGACCGATTGCGGCCAGCGGAGGGGCCGATCTCGGTCGCTTGTTGCTGATGGTGCGGCGGGTCGTCATCGTCGTGCTCCTGCTGATGGCCTGGCTGTACTACCGACTGTTGGGATACTCCGAGAGTCTGGCCGGTATCGGTCTGCTTTCGTTCGCCGCCGTCGCCCAGTTCGCGCCTTTGGTGGTGGCTGCCATCTTCAGCCGGCGAGCGAACCGGCAGGGGGCGTTGTTCGGCCTGACCTTCGGGTTCGGTACCTGGCTGTATTGTCTGCTCCTGCCGGCCATTGCGCGGGGGACGGGGATCGGGCAGTTCTGGCTGGAGCACGGGCCTGCGGGATGGTCCTGGCTGCGCCCGGAAGCGCTGTTCGGAATTGCTCTCGGTGACCCGCTGACCCACGGCGTGTTCTGGTCGCTGATACTCAACGGCCTGGCCTTGCTGATCGGGTCACGCCTCGGCTCACCCAGGCCGATCGACCGAATCCAGGCCAATGCTTTCATCGGTGCGGCCAGTGAGCCGGGTACGGATTCGCTGCCGCGGGCCGGGATCGCCACGGTCGGCGACCTGGTCCGACTGACCCGTCGATTCCTGGGTGAGCGGCGCGCCCGCCTGGCGTTCGATGAATTTGCCCGACGCGCCGGCCGCGAACTCGACGACGCGCAACCGGCTGACGCAGGACTGGTCGGTCATACCGAGCGGGTACTGGCCGCAGTCATCGGCGCCAGTTCGGCGCGCATCGTCCTCGCCTCGGCTCTGGCCGGCAGCGGCATGCAGCTCGATCAGGTGGTCACGCTGCTCGACCAGACCTCGCAGAAGCTCAAGTTTCGCCAGGAACTGTTGCAGTCTGCGCTGGAAAACCTTTCGGAGGGCATCAGCGTGGTCGACGGGGAACTGCGGCTGGTGGCGTGGAATCGCGCCTATCTCGAGTTGTTCGACTACCCCGACGGACTGGTCCAGATCGGTCGTCCGGTCGAGGAGCTGCTGTATTTCAATGCGCGCCGCGGGATGATGGGCCAGGGCGACGTGGAGTCTCTGGTCCAGCGGCGGCTGCACTGGATGCGCCAGGGCAGTTCGCACTTTTATCAGCGACATACCGGCGACGGCCGGGTGATCGAGATTCGCGGCAACCCGATGCCGGGTGGCGGTTTCGTGACCAGCTTCAGCGACGTTACCCAGCGTCTGCAGGCAGAGGAGGCGCTGCGGGAAAGCGAGCGCAACATCCGCTTTTACACCGACAACGTTCCGGCCCTGCTGGCCTATGTCGACAGCGATCTCTCTTTCCGTTTTACCAACCGGGCCTATGAAAACCTGCTGGGTCTGAACCGCTCTGAGCTGATCGGACGCCATCTGCATGATGTGTTCGATCAACACGAGATGCTGCGGCGCTCGCCCTACCTGGAAGGTGCGCTGGCCGGCGAGCGCCAGGACTTCGAGCTGGAAATCATCGACGCCCGCGAGCGCCATCGCTACGTGCTGGCAACCTATATTCCGCAGTTCAATCGGCGCGGTGAGGTGCTCGGTTTCTTCTCCCTGCTGCAAGACATCACCGAGCGCCGCCAGGCCGAACTGCGGCTCAAGGAGGCCAAGGAAGAACTCGAGCGACGTGTCGCCAGCCGTACCCACGAGCTCACCGAGCTCAACCGCGAACTCAGCCAGGAAATTCGTATCCGTTCGCACGTCGAAGACGCGCTGCGCGAGGCCAAGCGGGAAGCCGACGAAGCCAACCAGTCCAAGACTCGCTTTCTTGCCGCGGCGAGCCACGACCTGCTGCAGCCGCTCAACGCGGCGCGCCTGTTCATCTCAGCGCTGGGCCAGCAGCGGGGGCTGACGCCGGAACAGAGCCATCTGATCGAGCGGCTGGAGGGTTCGATCGGCAGTGCCGAGGAGTTACTCAGCGCCCTGCTCGACATCTCGCGGCTGGACGCCGGGGCCATGGCGACCGACGTGCGGGAATTCGCCATTGCCGATCTGCTCGATCCCCTTTACGCGGAGTTCAGCGCGCTGGCGCGCGAGCGCGGTCTCCGTTTCGACCTGGTGCCCTGCCGGGCGAGGGTGGTGTCGGACCCCAAGCTCCTGCGTCGTGTGCTGCAGAACTTCATCTCCAACGCGCTGCGCTACACCGAGCGCGGTCGAGTGCTGCTGGGCTGCAGGCGTCGGGACGGGCACCTGAGCCTGCAGGTCTGGGATACCGGACCGGGCATTCCGGCCGATCAGACCGAATCGATATTCCGCGAATTCCATCGGCTGGCGGCCTCGCGCCGCAGCCGCGAGCGGGGTCTGGGTCTGGGGCTTGCGATTGTCGACCGGATTGCCCGAATGCTGGATCACCCGATCACTTTGAAGTCCGAGCCGGATCGGGGCACCATGTTCGCACTGTCCGTGCCGCTTGCGGCCGGTCTGGCCGAGCCGGTTGTCGCCCGTCCCGGTCGATGGCGTCGGCAGGGGCGCGATCTGGCCGGCATGCAGGTGCTGTGCGTGGACAACGAACCGGACATCCTGACCGGGATGCGGTCACTGATCGCCCCGTGGGGCTGCGATGTTCGCACTGCGCGCGACGAAGACGAGGCGCTGGCGGTGATGGACGATGGATGGCGGCCGGCCGTCATCCTCGCCGACTACCACCTCGATGAAGCGCGAAACGGCATCGATCTGATGAACCGGCTGCGGGCGCGATTCACGGAGTCTGTCGGTGGCATCCTCATCACCGCCGACCAGACCGAGCCGGTTCGCAACGAAGCGCGTGCGAACGGTTACCGCGTGCTCCACAAGCCGCTCAAGCCGGCGGCACTTCGGGCCTTGCTCAGTCGTCTGGCGAGTCTGCGCGAGCGTGATCAGGCGCCGCGCGCGGGCTGAAATGCACGCGATACCTGCTCGGGCGAATCGACCCCGAGCTGGTTGAGCAGCAGGACCGCCTGGGTTCGGTTGCTGACCTCGAGCTTGCGAAAGATCGCGGTCATGTGCGCCTTGACCGTGGCTTCCGAGATGCCCAGCTCAAAGGCGATCTGCTTGTTCAGCAGCCCGTCGGCCAGCATCATCAGCACGCGGAACTGTTGTGGGGTGAGTTCGCCCAGCCGCCCGGCCACATCGAGCTCGTCGGCGGCGCTGCCGGTTACATCGGTCTCGGGCGGATGCCAGATATCGCCGGCGAGCACGGTTTCCAGGGCGCGGCGGATTTCTTCCACCGAGGCGGACTTGTGGATGAAGGCGGCTGCGCCATGGTCGAGGGCGCGCTGGATGACCACGGAATTGTTGTTGGCCGATACCAGGCAGACCGGCAGTTCCGGATGGTGGGCGCGCAGATAGACCAGCGCCGAGAATCCCTGCACGCCCGGCATGTGCAGGTCGAGCAGCACCAGGTCGGCTGAATCATGCTCGGCGGTGACCTTCTGCAGTTCTTCCATGGTACCGGCCTGGGCGATCACGACCTCGCCCAGCGCCTGGCGCAGGGCCAGGCTCAAGGCCTCCCGGAACAGGGGATGGTCATCGGCGACGATGACCTTTCGGCTGGTCATGGCTGCGGATCGCCGGGCTGGTTCGATCAGCGATTCATGCGCCGGTCGATGAGGTCATCGACCACGCCGGGTTCGGCCAGGGTGGAGGTGTCGCCCAGGTTGCCGTAGTCATTCTCGGCGATCTTGCGCAGGATTCGGCGCATGATCTTGCCCGAACGCGTCTTCGGCAGACCGGGTGCGAATTGGATGAAGTCCGGCTTGGCGATCGGTCCGATCTCGGTGCGCACCCACTGGCTGAGCTCGCCGAGCAGGGCATCGCTGGGTTCCTGGCCGGCCGAGAGGGTGACGTAGGCATAGATTCCCTGGCCCTTGAGATCATGGGGAAAGCCGACCACGGCCGCCTCGGCGACACCCGGATGGGCAACCAGGGCCGATTCGATTTCGGCGGTGCCCATGCGATGGCCGGAGACGTTGAGGACGTCGTCCATGCGCCCGGTGATCCAGTAATAGCCGTCTTCGTCCCTGCGCGCTCCGTCACCGGTGAAGTAGAGGTTTTCGAAGGTGGCGAAATAGGTCAGGAAAAAACGCTCATGGTCGCCGAAGATGGTGCGCATCTGGCCGGGCCAGGAGCCCTTGAGCACCAGCGCCCCGTTGTTGGCGCCCTCGAGTTCGTTGCCGTCGGAATCGACCAGCGCCGGCTGTACGCCGAAAAACGGTCGGGTGGCGGATCCGGGCTTGAGATCGGTCGCGCCCGGCAGCGGCGTGATCAGGATGCCGCCGGTTTCGGTTTGCCACCAGGTATCGACGATCGGGCAGCGCCCGTCGCCGACGACGTGGTAGTACCACTCCCAGGCCTGGGGGTTGATCGGTTCACCGACACTGCCCAGTACGCGCAGGCTTTTGCGTGAGCATTTCCTGACCGGCTCGTCGCCGTCTCGCATCAGGGCGCGAATGGCGGTCGGTGCGGTATAGAAGCTGTTGACCTGGTGCTTGTCGATCACCTGCCAGAAGCGCGAGTTGTCGGGGTAGGTGGGCACACCCTCGAACATCACGCTGGTCGCGGCGTTGGCCAGCGGACCGTAGACGATGTAACTGTGGCCGGTCACCCAGCCGACGTCGGCGGTGCACCAGTAGATTTCGCCCGGCCGGTAGTCGAAGACCAGCTCGTGGGTCATGCCCGCGTAGAGCAGGTAGCCGGCTGAAGTGTGCAGTACGCCCTTGGGCTTGCCGGTCGAACCGGAAGTGTAGAGGATGAACAGCGGATCTTCGGCGTTCATTTCTTCCGGCGGGCAGTCGCTGTCGGCGGCCGCGGTGATTTCCTCGTACCAGAGATCGCGACCGTCTGCCCAGTCGATCTCGCCGCCGGTGCGCTTGACCACGATGACTTTTTCCACCGTGGTGACTCGGTCCTGCGCCAGCGCCTTGTCGACGTTGGCCTTGAGCGGCACCTTCTTGCCGCCGCGCACGCTCTGATCGGCGGTGATCACGACGGACGCCTCGCAATCGACGATGCGATCGGCCAGCGCGCCAGGTGAGAAGCCGCCGAAGACGACGGAGTGAACGGCGCCGATGCGGGCGCAGGCGAGCATGGCGACCGCCGCTTCCGGAATCATCGGCAGGTAGAGCGTCACCCGATCTCCCTTCTTCACGCCCTGATCGCGCAGCGCGTTGCCCAGCCGGCAGACCTTTTCGTGCAGTTCGCGGTAGCTGATGGCCAGGCTGTTGTCGGGATCGTCGCCCTCCCAGATGATGGCCGTCTGGTCCCCGCGTTCTTCGAGATGGCGGTCGAGGCAGTTGTAGCTGACGTTCAGGGTGCCGTCCTCGAACCAGCGGATATGCAGATCATCCTTGGCGAAAGAATAGTCGCTGACCTTGGTGAACGGCTTGATCCAGTCCAGCCGTTGACGCGCCTGCTCGCCCCAGAAGGCGTCCGGGTCCCGGATGGAATCGGCATACATCTTCTCGTACTGTGCCTTGTCGACCAGGGCATCGAACTGCGCGGGCACCGGATAGATTTTCGCTTCGCTCATGATGGTTTCTCGACGGACTCTCGAATTCGGTCACAAGTGTAGCAACGCAGGGGAATCGCGACCCATTCGACTTAAGTCGCTAGCTGCGACCAAGGTCGAATGCGTTGCGGCCCACTGACTGCTATGCTGTTAACGCTTTCATAACAAGGAGAGAGAGTATGCAACCTCGAGGGATGAAGAAACTGGTTCTGGCGCTGTGCGTGGCGGGTCTGAGCATGCCGGCCTGGGCCGATGCCGATCCATCCGAGCGCGAGCGCGCGCTCGAGCAGCGGGTGGCCGATCTTGAACGCATGGTTCAGCAGCTGCTCGCCGAGCGCGAGGACGACACCGACGACCCGGCACCGCAGGTCCAGCAGGAGGTCGAGGAATTGCGTGCCGAAGTGGCGCGACTGGATAGCGAGAAGGCCGAGCAGATCGTCGGCCCGGGCACCAACTTCAGCTTTGGCGGTTTCATCAAGCACGACATGATGTACAGCCGCTACAGCGCGGGCTCGACTCCACCGCAGAGCATTCTGCGCGACTTCTACGTCGCCGGCGCCGTGCCGGTGGGGGGCGAAGAATCGACCACCGACTTCGATACCCACGCCCGCGAAACCCGCTTCATCTTCAACGTCGAGCGGCCTGAAGATGGTCTTCAGGGCTATATCGAGATGGACTTCACCTCCCGCACCGGGGGCGATGAGCGCCTGACCAACGCCACCAGTCCAAGCATCCGTCACATGTTCCTGCGCTGGAACAACCTGCTCGCCGGCCAGCACTGGTCGACCTTCCAGAACGTCGGTGCGCTCCCGGAGAACCTGGACTTCGTCGGTCCGGCCGAAAGCACGATCTTCGTGCGCCAGGCCCAGGTCCGCTACACCAACGGTCCGTGGCAGTTCTCGCTGGAAAATCCGGAGACCACGGTCACGCCCTTCGGCGGCGGCGGTCGTATCGTGACCGACACGGCCAGCGTGCCCGATGTCGTGGTCCGCTACAACCATTCGGCCGAGTGGGGCTCGTTCGTCGCCGCCTTCCTGGCCCGTCAGCTCGGCATCGACGGTCCCGGCGGCACCGAGCGCGAGACCGCGTTTGCCTTCAGCCTGTCGGGCAAGTTCGACATCGGCCGCAACGACGTGCGCTGGATGTTCTCCGGGGGACCGGGCATCGGTCGCTACCTTGGCCTGAACACGGCCAACGATGCAGTGCTCGATGCCGGCGGAGACCTGGAAGCCATTGACGCTTACGGTGCCTTTGTCTCCTATCGTCATTTCTGGTCCGACCAGTGGCGCTCGAACTTCACGCTGTCTGCCTTCCGCGCCGACAACGAAACCAACCTGACCGGGTTCGGCGTGACCGAGCAGGCCGAGAGCGCGCACGTCAACCTGATCTACCAGGCCAACTCGAAGCTGCGCTTCGGGGCCGAATACATCTACGGTCGACGCGAGGTCGAGTCCGGCGCCTCCGGCAACATGAATCGGCTGCAGTTTTCCACCATCTACGCTTTCTGATCTGCCGGTTGTCCGGTCGTCGGCCTCGGCCGGCGCCCGGACCCGTGCCCGGGGGGGCTGGAACGCGGCCACTTCGTGCGATCTTCGCCCTCCGTAGCATTCGAACGGCCCGGGTGTGCCCAGATCGAAATCCACTGCGATGATATCCGTCGACCGCGCGAACCTGCTGTCGCGGGTGGCCGAAGCGCTGGTCACGGCCGGCTCGGAGTCGATCGATGATCTGATCGAGGACGCGCTGGCAGGGACGGGTCGCCTGCTCGAGGTCGATCGATGCTCGCTGTTCCTGTTCAGCGAGAGCAGCACTGAACTGGAGTTGACCCACGGCTGGGAGGCCGAGGGCATTCCCGAGCTGCCGCTGAAATCCATGTCCTCGGTGCCGGCGGCCAAACTGTTTCCCAGAACGATGGAGGCCTTGCTCAAGGGTCGGGCATTGGCGCTCGGCGATACCCGGCGGGGCGCAGAAGCGATCGAGGACGAAGGGGCCCGGTTACTTCAGTTGGGTATTCGCGCCATCCTGTTGGTGCCGATGTTTGCCGGGGATCGGGCGGTCGGCCTGATTGGCGTCGACCGGGCGCACGATGCAAGAGTCTGGAGCGAGGATGAATCGGACCTTCTGGGCAATCTTGGGCAGTTTCTGACCCATACGCTGCTGCGCGTGCGCGCCGAGCACACGGCGCGCCAGGTCACAGAGCGTTACCAGGCGCTGACTGAAAAGAGTCAGAGCATCCTGTTCGAACTTGGTCGTGACGGGCGCTATACCTTCATTTCCGCCAATGCCGAAGCGATTACCGGCCACCCGGTCGAGCGCATGATCGGAAGCTCGTTCCGGGACATCCTGCACCCAGAGGATCTGCCGGAACTGCTCGCCGCTTTTCGCGCTGCGCTGGCGGACTCCGATGCGCTGCCGGCCCTCGAATACCGGGTGATTCACGGTGATGGGGGCGTGCACTGGCACCGCGCGGTTCTCGTGCCCCTGCGGGATAAGGCCGGCCGGATTCGCGGTGTGGTCGGCAATGCCCTCGATGTTACCGATCTCAAGGAGCTCGAGTCTCACCTGCGGCTTGAAGGCGCGCTGACGGCGGTACTGGTGCGGATGGCTACCGAGTACATCAACCTGCCTACGCGTGATTTCGAGAGAGCGATGTCGCGCTCGCTCCGGGAACTGGGCGAATTCGTCGGCGCTGATCGGGCCTATGTGTTCCGGTACGATTTCGAGGCGGGGATCGCGGTCAACACCCATGAATGGTGCGCGGCCGGGATCACCCCGCAGATTGACGCATTGCGCGCGGTGCCGCTGGACCGGATCGGTGATTTCGTCGCGCCGCATCGACGGGGCGAGCCGCTGTACATTGCCGACGTGTCTTCCTGGCCGCATGAGGGTAGCCGGAAAATTCTTGCGGCCCAGCAGGTGCAGTCGCTGGTGAGCGTGCCTTTCATGCTCGACGGTGCCTGCCTGGGTTTCGTCGGCTTCGACTATGTTCATGACGGTCGGGAATATTCCGGCAACGAGATTCACCTGCTGACCGTATTTGCGCAGATGCTGGTCAACATGCGCCTGCGCGGCGACATCGAGCGCGAACTCGCCGATGAACGTCGCCGGATGGGCGAGATCATTGACGGGACCGATGCCGGCACCTGGGAATGGAATCTGGAAACCGATGAGATGCGGTTCAATCATCGGTGGGTCGAAATGCTGGGCGTTTCTTCGATCGATGAACTGCCGCGGATGTCGAGCGAGTGGCCCGGCCGGGTTCACCCGGACGACGCTCGCCTGGGGCTGGAGAGCCTGACCGCTCACCTCAAGGGTTTGCGACCCCACCTGGAAACCGAGATCCGTGTGCGTCGCGCCGACGGTCGCTGGCTGTGGATTCTGGCGCGGGGGCGGACTTCTCAGCGGGGGGCGGACGGCAGGGCGCGCCTGATTTCGGGAATCGCCATCGATATCGAGCAGCGCAAGCAGGCCGAAGCCGAACTGCGCAAGGCTGCCAGCGTTTTCACCCACTCCGGGGAAGGCATCCTGATTACCGATCTGGACAACCGGGTCGTCGAGATCAATGAAGCCTTCAGCCGAATCACGGGCTATACGCGCACGGAGATTCTCGGCCGCAAGCCCAGCATCCTGTCTTCGGGTCGTCACGACGAGTCGTTTTACCGGGCCATGTGGCGTGATCTTGCGGCCGAAGGCTACTGGTCGGGAGAGATCTGGAACCGGCGCCGGGACGGTACCGAGTATGCCCAGCGTCTGACGATTTCAACCGTGCGGGACCAGGACGACAAACCCTCGCACTATGTCGGGCTGTTTGCCGACATCACGGCCCAGAAGAATTACCAGCGTGAGCTGGAGCGGATGGCTCACTACGACTCCCTGACCGGACTGCCCAACCGTATTCTGTTGGGAGATCGACTGGGCCAGGCCATGTCGCAGGCGCGCCGCAACGGCCAGAAGATCGCGGTGGTCTACATCGATCTGGACAACTTCAAAGCCATCAATGATCGTCACGGGCATCAGGCGGGCGATCAGGTGCTGCGAGCCGTCGGGCAAATGTTGAGCGAAGTGCTGCGGGAAACCGATACCGTTGCCCGGCCCGGTGGCGACGAGTTCGTTGCCATTCTTACCGGGCTGAAGGCCGAGCCCCAGCTGGACTCGCTGCTGCAGCGCCTGTTGAAGAAACTCAACCAGCCGATCCGGCTGGACCGGGACAGCGTGAAGGTGGGCCTGAGCCTCGGCGTGACGCTGTATCCGCAGGCCGGCGAACCAGAAGCTGATCAATTGTTGCGCCAGGCCGACCAGGCCATGTTCGAGGCCAAACGCAAGGGCCGCAACAACGTCTGCTATTTCGATGCCGAGCTCGAGCGAAGCGCACAGCAGCGTCGGCTCGAGCAGGTTCGTCTGCGTCAGGCGCTGACCGATGACGAATTCACCTTGTATTATCAGCCGCAGGTCGACCTGCACACCGGCAGAGTCTGCGGCGTTGAAGCCCTGATTCGCTGGGTTCACCCCGAACGCGGACTGCTGGCACCGGCAGCTTTTCTGCCGCTGATCGAAGACCAGGCGCTGGCGGTGGAGTTCGGGCAGTGGGTGCTCCAGCGCGCCTTGAAGGACAACGAGCGCTGGCGCAACCAGGGGCTGGATCTGGATGTCGCCGTCAATGTCGACGCTGCCGATCTGCTGGCCAGCGATTTTTCCGGCCGCCTGCAGCGGCTTCTGGCCGGGCATCCCGGGCTGCCGATTCGAAGACTGCTGCTGGAAGTCGTCGAAACCAGCATGCTGGAGGACGTGTCGCGGGCGACTGCGATCACGCGCGCCTGCCAGGGCCTGGGGGTTTCCTTTGCCCTGGACGATTTCGGGACCGGCTTCTCGTCCCTGAGCCACCTGAAACACCTTCCTCTGCAGCAACTCAAGATCGATCGCAGTTTCGTGTCGGACATGACCTGCGATGCCGATGATCTGGCCATTATCGAAGCGGTGATCAATCTGGGACGCGTTTTCGGCCTGGAAGTGTTGGCCGAGGGGGTCGAGTCGGAAGAGCATGTCGAGGCCCTGGTGCAGCTTGGCTGTCGCCTGGCGCAGGGTTATCGGATTGCACGCCCGATGCCGGCCGGCGAGGTGGCTGACTGGGTCAAGGCCTGGAAGCTGCCCGATCCCTGGAAGCGGATTCGCCCGCTGCTGGCTGAAGGACGTTCCTTGCTGTTTGCCGAAGCCGAACTGCGCGGTCGCCTGCAGCAGCTGCGCGAGGTGGTCGCTTCGCTGGCCACGCCGAGTCCGGTGATCCCGGATCCGAGACCCGTCTCCGGGTTGCCTGACTGGCTGACGCATCATGTCGCTGATGCGGTCGCCGAAGAGTTGGGCGAGGTGCTGACCGCCTTTTGCACCCGCGAAGATTCGCTGCTGGCTTTTTGCCGCGCCTGCCAGCAGGTCGAGGCCGAAGCCGAGCTGGAGCGGTTGATGGATCTGGCCGCTCGGATGATCGACCGGCTCGCTGAACTGCGCGGCAAAGCCCCGGCAGCGCGGGTGTCGAGTCGATGAGGGCATCGGACTGGCTGGCCGGGCCTGCCTCGCCCGGAGAAACGCTGAAGCTCGGCGGAGACTGGCGAATCCACCATGCTGCGGCGCTGCAAGGCGTGCTGGATGACTGTTCCGGGGATTTCTCGGGACTGGACGGTACCGAGATCGCGGCGCTCGACGCTGCCGGCGCCTTCCTGCTGCTCGGATTCGCCCGTCGCTGCGGCATCGATTCCGAAACGATCGAGCTGCGGGACGAACAGCGTGAACTGCTGGCCGCTGTGGCCCGCAGTCTGGAAAGCGGTGACTCGTCCCCGGCAGCAGAACAGCCGCTGTGGCGGCGGGGCCTGGCTCGGCTGGGTCGTGCCGTCGTGGCGCTGAAGCTCAACACCGGCCGTTTGCTGGGCTTCCTGGGCCTGGCTCTGGCGACCCTTGCTGCCACCGTGCTGCGGCCCGGTCGCTGGCGGGTGACTTCCACGGTACACCACATGCAGCAAAGTGGTCTGGATGCGCTTCCGCTGGTCAGCCTGCTCAGTTTTCTGGTCGGCGCGGTGGTCGCGTTCCTGGGGGCGACGGTGTTGCGAGATTTCGGCGCCGAGCTGTTCGTGGTCGATCTGACGACCTACGCTTTCCTGCGCGAGTTCGGCGTCCTGCTGACCGCGATTCTCCTGGCCGGGCGCACCGCCAGCGCCTTCACCGCCCAGATCGGAACGATGAAAAGCCGCGAGGAAATCGACGCCATCCGCACCCTGGGCCAGGACCCGGTCGTGCTGTTGGTG
>JAWLFD010000231.1:0-3676 GCA_041685745.1 Wenzhouxiangella sp. | reverse complement strand
GCCGGCACCGGCAAGACCTGGAGCATCACCGCGCTGTACCTGCGCCTGGTGCTGGGGCACGGACGGGCGGGCGAAGACGCGCTGACGCCGCCCGAAATCCTGGTGCTGACCTTCACCCGGGCAGCCACCCAGGAGCTGCGCGACCGCATCCGCCGGCGACTGGCCGAAGCCGCCGACGCCTTTCGCAGCGGCCACGGCGGCGACGACGATTTTCTGTGCGCGTTGCTGGCCGACTACCCGGATACGGGCGGGCGCGCCGCCTGCGCGCGTCGGCTGCAGGTCGCGGCCGAATGGATGGACGAGGCCGCCGTCCACACCATTCATGCCTGGTGCCAGGGCATGCTGCGCCAGCACGCCTTCGACAGCGGCAGTCTGTTCGAGCAGGAGGTCGACAGCGAAGACCGGGCGCTTTTCGAGCAGGTGGTCAACGACTACTGGCGCCGCTTCCTCTATGTCCGCCATCCGCTGGCCCAGTCGCTGCTGGAGCAGCTGCCGTCGCCGCAGGCGTTTTCGGGCGTGCTGCGCCAGCTGCTCAAGCCCGGCCTGGTGATTCGCTACCGGGGACAGGCCGTGACCGGAGCCTCGCCGGGTTCGTTGCTGGCGCAGGCGCAGGCCCACGGCCAGCGACTGGCCGACCACGACTGTCGTGCGCTGCTCGAGTCCTGGTCCGACGCCGGTGGCGAGGTGCGCACGGCGCTGGAGAGCGCGCTTAAACAAGGGCACTTTTACGCCGACTCCAAAAAGGAGGCGGCGCGCTTCAAGAAGCGCTTCCCGGACGTGCTGGACGCGCTCGATGCCTGGCGCCCGGGCGATCCGCTGCCGGTCGGCCTGGACCTGCTTCATGCCCGCGCCGTGCAGGCGGTCAGCAAGAAGAACAAGGCCCCGTCCCACCCCTGGCTGGATGATCTGAGCGCGGCGCTGGACGCTGCGCCAGCGGCGCCCGAGCTGATACCGGCGCTGTGGGCGCACGCCGTCGACTGGGTGCGCGCGCGCTACCGGCTCGAAAAGCGTCGCCGCAATCGCCTCGACTTCGACGACCTGCTCACCCAGCTCGATCACGCGCTCGACGAGGCGCGCGGTCCGGCCCTGCGGCGGCGCATTCTCGAGGCGTTTCCGGTCGCCCTGATCGACGAGTTCCAGGATACCGACCCGGTCCAGTACAGGATTTTCGAGCAAATCTATCTGCCCGCGCGCAGCGACCCGCGCCACGGCCTGTTCATGATCGGCGACCCCAAGCAGTCGATTTACGCGTTTCGCGGCGGCGACATCCATACCTACCTGCGCGCGCGCTCGGCCACCGGCAGCGAAGACCGTTTCACCCTGCCGAAGAATCATCGTTCGACCCGGCCCATGGTCGAAGCGGTCAACGCGCTTTTCAGCACCGGCGACACCCGGGCTCGGGGCGCATTCGGTTTCCGCGGCGATGACGACGATCCGGTGCCTTTCCACCCGGTCGAAAGCCGGGACCGCGACGATCGGCTGGTCATCGATGGCCAGGAGCGCGCCCCGCTGACCTTCTGGCATCAGCCGCCGCCTGGTGACGGCAAGCCGCTGTCGAAAGCCGCGCACCGTCCGCGCCTGGCCGAGACCACCGCCGCGCGCATCGCGCAGCTGCTCGACCAGGCCCGCGGTGATCAATCCACGACCGGTTTCCGGTCCGAGTACGGCGCCTGGCAGCCCTTGCGCCCGGCCGACATTGCCATCCTGGTCAACAACCGCCACGACGCGGCCCTGGTCCAGCAGGCGCTGCGCCGACGCGGCGTGGACTGCGTCTACCTGTCCGAGCGCGACTCGGTGTTCGACCAGCCCGAGGCGCTGGACCTGCTCGCCATTCTCGAGGCCGCGGCCCAGCCGCTGGACGATCAGCGCGTTCGCAATGCCCTGGCCACCCCCGGGCTGTGTCGGTCGCTGGCCGAGCTCGACGCCGTCGGCCGCGACGAGCGGCAGCTGGAAAGCGAGATCGATCTGTTCGTCCGGCTTGGCCAGGTCTGGCGGCAGCAGGGCGTGCTGGCGATGGTGCGCCGCCTGCTGAGCGAAAAATCGGTCCCGGGGCGGCTGCTGGCCTCACGGCGCGGCGGCGAGCGCAGCCTGACCAACCTGCTGCACCTGGCCGAGCTGCTGCAGGCCGAAAGCGACCAGCAGGAGGGCGAGCAGGCGCTGATCCAGTGGCTGCAGGCCGAGATCGCGCGCGAGCACCGGTCGGACAACGAAAGCCAGGTCATTCGCCTGGAGAGCGACGCCGACCTGGTCCGGATCGTGACCGTGCACAAGTCCAAGGGACTGGAGTATCCGCTGGTGTTCGTGCCCTTTGCCAGCTGCTACGCCACGCCCGGCTCGCCGCCGTTTGTCGAATACCACGACGGGGCCGGTGAACGCATCGCCGAGCTGGATGCCAGCGATGCAGCGGCCAAAGCGGCCGGCCAATGGGAAGCGTTGCAGGAGCGGGTGCGTCTGTTCTACGTCGCCGTGACGCGGGCCAGCCACGCCTGCTGGGTGGGTGTGGCCGAAATCGGTGGCTGTGCCGATGCCGCACCGAACTACCTGCTGGCTGAGCCTGGCTTATCGGAGGGCCTGGAGCGTTTGGCGAACGCCTCGCCCCGGATCACGCGGATCGAGCTCGACGAGCGAGTCGTTGGACCGCAGTTGTCGGGTCCGGATGACGGCGGCTTCAGGCCCGAACCGGCGCGCGAGTACCGGGGCGCGCCGCGCGAGAACTGGTGGGTGGCCAGTTACTCGGCCCTGCGCCACGGCGCCGCGCCGGGCGCCGGTTCCGAAGAAGCGGCAACGCCGATGGAGTCGAACCTGGCGGAGATGGGGCGCGAGCAGCGCGAGGAAGCCGATCGCTCCGAGCTGCCCGAGCGCGAACCCCGGGCCGGCACGATTCACGCGTTTCCGCGCGGCCCCATCCCCGGCAATTTCCTCCACTTGCTGCTGGAGTGGGCCGCCGATCAGGGCTTCGCCGAGGTGCTGGATTCGCCGAAAGAGCTGCGCCAGCAGATCACGCAGCGGCTTGCGCAACGCGGCTGGCAGAGCTGGACGGGCGCGCTGGAGCAATGGCTGCGCACCCAGATCGAGGCGCCGATCGAGCTGGGACAATCCCGGCTGCGCCTGCGCGATCTTGGCCGCAGGCCGGCCCGGTATCGACCCGAGCTCGAGTTCTGGCTGGCCGCCGATCAGGTCGATACCGCCGCCGTCGATGCCCTGGTCAGCCGCCACACCCTGGGCGGCCGTCCCCGGATCCCGTTTGAGCCGCGCGAGCTCAACGGCATGCTGCACGGTTTCATCGACCTGGTCTTCGAGCACCAGGGGCGCTGGTATGTCGCCGACTACAAGTCCAACTGGCTGGGGCCCGACGCCTGTGATTACACCATCGAAAACATGACCGAGACCGTGCAAACGCGCCGCTACGACATGCAGTACGCGCTCTATACCCTGGCCCTGCACCGTCTGCTCAAGCATCGGCTGGGGGCGAGCTACCGGCCCGGGCAGCACCTCGGCGGCGCGGTCTATCTGTTCCTCAGGGGCTGCGAAAATCCGACCACCCGGGGCGTGTTCTTCGAGCCGGCCAGCCCGGCGCTGGTGGCGGCACTGGACAGTCTGTTCGCCGGCGAGGGGGCAGACGATGCCGGCTGAGGACCTGCAGGCCGACCTGGCGCTGTGGCGCGAGCTGGGCTGG
>JAWLFD010000230.1:0-3685 GCA_041685745.1 Wenzhouxiangella sp. | reverse complement strand
CTGGTTTTCCAGGACTTCAACCTGATCGACAGCCTGACGGTACGCGAGAACATCGAACTGCCGCTATGGCTGAACAACCGCCTGGATCAGCGTCAGCGAATCACCGAGCTGGCCGAGGAACTGGGTATCTCCGGCTTGCTGGAGCGACTGCCGGAAAAACTCTCCGGCGGTGAAAAGCAGCGTGTCGCGATCGCCCGGGCGCTGGTTCACCGGCCGGCGCTGTTGCTGGCCGACGAGCCCACCGGCAGCCTGGACCAGACCACCGCCGAGGGCGTGCTGGCGCTGTTCGACCGGATCACGCGCGAGCACGACGTCACCTTGCTGATGGTGACCCACAACGATGAAGCCGCCGCCTTGTGCGACCGGGTTCTTCACCTGCGCCACGGTCGCCTGAGCGAGGACTGATGCGGCTGCTGCTGGAGTCCTCGCGACGGTTCTTCTACCGTCATCCCGGCCAGTTGCTGCTGGCCCTGATCGGGATCGCTGCCGGCGTCGCGGTGGTGACCGGGGTGGCGCTGATGCGCGATGTCCTCGTCGATGCGCTAGACAGCGCCACCGAGTCGCTGAGCGGCACCGAGACGATCCGCATCACCGACCCGCGTGGTCCGCTCGACGAAAGCCTTTATCGCACGCTGGCCACCACCCCCGGCGCGCCGGCGCTGCTGCCGGTCCTGAGTTCGCGACTTCGATACGGAGACCGGATGCTGGAACTGCTGGCCGTCGACCCGCTCTCCCTGGACCGCGAAAGCGCCGTGCGCCCGACCGGCTCGGCCACCGGCCAGTTGATCACCCAGGCCAACGCGGCCGTGGTCAGCGAAACCACGCTGCAGCGCCTCGACATCGGGCCGGACGGCTCACTGCAGGTCAGGCATTCCGGGGAAACGCTGAACCTGGAAATCGTCGCCACCATCCACGGCGGCCGCGAACTCGACGATCGGGTCATCATGGACCTGGCCGCGGCCCAGCATCTGACAGGGCGCCGGGGTGAACTGAGCTTCATCGAAACATCGTCGCGCAATCGTGACTGGCTGGTCGAGCATCTGCCCGACGGACTGGAACTGGTCGACGCCGAGCAGCGCAGAGAGTCCGCGGCCGCCCTGACCGCCGGCATGCGCGCCAACCTGACCGCGATGAGCCTGCTCAGCCTGGCGGTCGGACTGTTCGTCATCTACAGCGTGCTCGCCTTCCTGCTGGTTCAGCGGCGCCGCACGATCGGCATGCTGCGCGCCGTCGGCGTCACCCAGGGTCGCATCCAGGCGCTGCTGGCCCTGGAGACCGTGATCCTGACCGGACTCGGGGCGCTCGCCGGTCTCGCCCTGGGCACCCTGATGGCCACGGCATTGCTGGACCTGGTGCGTCAGCCGGTGGCCGAGTTGTACCGGATGGTCGCCTCGGCCGGCATCCGGCCCAGCCTGGGTCTGTACGCAGCCGTCTGGGCGATGGCCGTGATCATGGCGCTGGCCAGCGTGTACGGCGTGTTGCGCGAGGCCCAGCGAATCCCACCGGGGCAGCTTGCACGAACCGTGCACGAGGCCCGGCCCGGCGGGCTGCGGCTGTGGCGGTGGCTGCCCGGACTGCTGCTGGTCGCAGGCGCGTCCCTGATCGTGACCACCCGCGGCCTGCCGCCGGTCATGGCCGGGCTGTTTCTGATGCTGTCGGGCTGTGCACTGCTGGCGCCGGCGATCGGGATGCAGCTGCTGCGCCTGCTCAGCGTCCGGGGTCGCGGACTGGTGCCACGCGCGATCAAGATGCTGATGAGTTCACGCCAGCGCCTGGCGCCGGCGGTTTCTGCGCTGAGCCTGGCGCTGGCGCTGAGCGCCGGGGTCGGCATGATGGTGCTGGGGTTCCGGGCGACCGTGGACGACTGGGTCAGTCGCCTGATCAGCGCCGACGTCTACCTGACCGTCAGCCAGGGGCAGCTCGACTCGGAAGCCGTCGAGACATTGCGTGCCTGGCCGGAGATCGACATGCTGACCAGCTCGCGCCAGATCCGCCTGGATGACGGCAGCATGGTGGTTGGCTACGACCTCAATCCCAAAGCGTGGGCGGCCTTCGAATGGGTCAGCGGTGACCGGGAGACGGCGCGCCCGGCGGTCGAGTCGGGGACGGCCGTCCTGCTGACCGAACCGATGGCCCGCCGCAACGGTCTCGAGTCCGGAGATCGCATCGAGCTGGCCACGCCGTCCGGCTCGGTCAGCTTCGACGTGGCCGCCGTCTACCGCGATTACAGCAACGATCGCGGGCTGGTCGGCCTGATCGGCTGGCGCTTTCGTGAATTGTGGCAGGACGACCAGCGCGACAGCATCGGGCTGTACCTGCAACCCGGAACCGACACCGAGACCTTCGAGACGCGGATTCTCGAGGCCTTTCCGGCCGGCAACCTGACCACGCGCGAACAGGTGCGCGAGCAGACCCTTGCGGTCTTCGATCGCACCTTCCGCATCTCCTGGGCGCTGGCCATCCTGGTCGGCATGATCGCCGCCATCGCCCTGATCAGCGCCCTGCTGGCGCTGGGCCTGGAGCGCGGCCGCGAATACGCTACCCTGCGTGCCCTGGGCCTGCCGCGGCGCGGCCTGGCCGGCGTGGTGCTGACCCAGACCACCAGCCTGGCCGCCATCGCCGCGATCATGGCGGTCCCGTTCAGCATGCTCATCCATGCCGTGCTCTCGCTGGCCGTCCAGCCCAGGGCGTTCGGCTGGAGCCTGGCCCTGACCTGGCCGTGGCAGCCGCTGGCCGTGGTCGTGCCGCTGGCCCTGCTGCTGGGAACCCTGGCCGGCGCCTATCCGGCCTGGAAGATCGCCAGCCGCGATCCCGCCCCGTTGCTGAGAGCAAGCTGATGCGTCTGGATACCGTCATTGTTCTGGTGCTCGTGCTGCTGACAGGCACCTGGCTGGCCTGGCAGACCCTGCCTCCCGAGCCACCGGAAGCCGAGCGCCTGCGGGTCCAGAACCTGATGAGCGGGGACAGCGAGGACTTCCGCCGCGTCACCGGGCCGGCGCCCCTGGTCTTTCCCGAAGACCATGGTCAGCATCCGGACTATCAGAACGAATGGTGGTACTTCACCGGCAACCTGGAAACCGCCGAGGGCGAGCGCCTGGGCTACCAGTACACCCTGTTCCGCTTCGCCCTGCCGCCGGCAGAAGAACTGGATTCCGCCTGGGCCACCGAGGCCATGTGGATGGCGCATCTGGCCTTGAGCGACGGCCGCACCCAGCGCTTCTACCAGGCCGAGCGCTTTGCTCGCGGCGCCATGGGCCTGGCCGGCGCCGACGAGCAGCGCTGGTGGTTGCGCGACTGGGAGGTTCGGCTGGACGAGCCGGCCTGGCGGCTGGTCGCCGAGGCCGATGATTTCGCCCTGGAGCTGGAGCTCAGCCCGCAGCGCCCGCTGGTGCTGCAGGGCGATGCCGGCTACAGCCGCAAGGGACCCGACCCGGGCAACGCCTCGCGCTACTACTCGATCACCCGGCTGGCCACGGTCGGCCAGGTCCGGATCGGCGACGAAGTACTGACCGTCGATGGCCTGTCATGGCTGGATCGCGAGTGGGGTTCCAGCCAGCTGGCCGAGGGCCAGGCCGGCTGGGACTGGTTCGCGATCCAGCTCGAAGACGGCCGTGATTTGATGCTGGCGCGGCTGCGCAACGACGACGGCAGCGACTCCGCGTGGTCCTACGGCCTGCTGGTCGCG
>JAWLFD010000229.1:0-3688 GCA_041685745.1 Wenzhouxiangella sp. | reverse complement strand
CAGCGCCGGGTGATCGAGCTGCCAGAAATCGGTCTTGTAGACCAGCGCCACCCCGGAGGCAATCAAAAGCACCAGCGGCAGCGCGGTCACAAGCGCGATGTACAGGTGCAGCTTGCGCAGAATCTCCAGCACCGGCGCGGTCCTCAGTATTCCATCGTCCAGGCGACCTGGGCCGAGCGTCCGGGCCCGGCGCTGAAGCGATCAGCACAGCAGGCGAACAGCTGGGAGGCCAGCGGAAAGTAGTCCTTGTTGAACAGGTTGTTGATCCCCAGCGTCAGGCGCCCGAGTTGGGCCAGATTTGCGCTGACCGAGGCATCGACCAGGGTATAGGCATCGATCGGGCTTTCGCCGAAGGCCTGCACCTGGTCGAACGGATCACGCGAACCGGAGTAGCGCGCCTGCAGGCGCGCCGCCCAGACGGCAGACAGGTCGTAATCGAGCACGCCGACGACCTTGACCGGCGGAATGACGTTGGACGGCAGCGGCCGGTCCAGCGAACCGTCACCATCGGCGTCGCGATCGCCGTCGATCCACGAGACGCTGCCGCTGACGCGCAGACGCTCGCTCAGGCGGCCCTCGGCGGTCACCTCGATGCCCCAGGTTTCTTCTTTCTGGCGGGCAATGCGCAGGTCGGTGGTAATCGATGTGCCGAGGTTGGAACGGGTTTCGAACGCGGCGATCGAGGCATGGAAACCGTCGCCGTGCCAGCGCAGCCCGATTTCGCGGTTGCGCACCTTGGAGGCCTCCAGCTCGGCGAGGCCGAAATCGGTTTCCTCCCCGGCCTGGCGCAAAATCGCGCCGACTTCGGCGACGGAGAAACCCTCGGAGTAGCCGGCAAAAGCCACCAGCGGATCGGTCAAGCGGAAGCTCAGCCCGGCATTGACCGTGGTGGTGTCGTAGTCGGCTTCTCCGGCCTCGACCCGGTCGCCGGAAAACAGCGCCTGAAACGAAGGAAAGGAAACGTCGATCTGTTCATGCCGGATGCCACCCGACACGCCGAGGCGATCGGTCAGCTCCAGCCGGGCTTGAGCAAAAACCGCCGCGCTGTCCTGCTCGATCCCCGGCGCCCAGATGCGGCCGTCGACCAGGGGCTGAGCGGTTTCGTCCGACAGCAGGTCCAGCCCCCAGAGCAACTCCCCGCTCGGTCCGGCGGAAAAATCCAGGGCCGTGGTGATGTCCAGCCGCGCGCCGTACTTGGTCGAATCGATGGCTGACTGTCCACCCCCGGGGAAAAACGTCGGGAAATAGTCGAACACGTTTTCCAGCGACTGGTAAAAGCCCTGCAGGCGCACCGCGCTGCCGAGCACGTCCTGGTGGCTCCACGCTGCCTGCAGCACCAGGTTTTCATCCGACGGCTCGCTTGCGCCAGCCGGCAGCTCGCCGCGCTCCACCCGGGTCTTGATCCCGGCAGCCGGATCGCCCAGGACAATGCGGTTGAAATCGCTGTCCTGCTCCTTGCGGAAATACAGGGCGCTGGCTTCCAACCGCTGCGGGCCGAAGCTGCGCCCGACCTTGCCGAACAGGCTGACGATGTCGGAGTCTGCGACCCCGCCCTGCCCCTGCGGACTGGGGCGGATCCGATCGCCGTCGGCGTCGAACAAGGAGTTGGTGCGCTGGAAGAAGGCGTCGCCGACGAAATCCAGGTTGTTCTGACGGCCGGCAACCGACTGCTGGACAAACGGCGCCAGGCTGTCGCCGGGCTCGGTCAACGAGACTTCCGTGCCCACCCGCGTCGTCCAGCGCAATCCTTCCTCGCGCGGCTGGCGCGTGACGTAGTTGATCACGCCACCCACGCCGCCGTTACCGTAGAGCGCCGAGGCGCCGCGGATGACCTCGACCGAATCCAGCGCCGACAGCGACAACGAACGAACGTCATGGCGGCCATCGCGAAGCGGCGTGCTGATCGGAACCCCGTCGATCAAAACGGCCGCCTTGCGGCCGCGGATGGTCTGCTCGAAGTTCGAGGCCGAGCCGCGCGCGGCCTCGCCCATGCCGGGCACCAGCAGCGTCAGCAGGCTGCCGGCGTCGTTCTGCAGCGCCTGTCCGGCCTCGATCTCGGCTGAGTCGATGCGGGTGACCGAGCCGGGAAAAGTGTCGAGGCTGGCCGGCAGGCGCGACATCGGCGCCTGCACGGTGATGCGGTCCATTTCCGCCTCATCATTGTCGTAAGCGCTGGCCTGCCCGGCGGCCGCGTCATCGGCATCCTGGTCCTGGGCGGCTGCGACGGCAAAAGGAGAGAACGAGTAGCAAAACAGGCTGGTGATCAAAACAAGTTTTTTAAAAGGTTCAAGTTTCATCTTGCTGGTTTCCCGACGGCTGAATTAAGCAGAATGCGATTGTACATGACACGCATTCGTATTTGTATACAGCCACGTCTTCAGATCCCCGTGGTGAGCTATTCTTAGGCCATGGCGACGCTTGAAGTGTTCAGCATCACCCTTGCCTTTGTGTTCGGTTTGGCGGTCAAGCAGATCGGCTTGCCGCCACTGGTGGGCTTTCTGGCGGCCGGGTTCGGGCTGAACTGGTTCGGCCAGCGCTTTGGCCTGCTGCCGGAATTCACCGGTGAGGTGCTCGACCACGTCGCCCACCTGGGCGTTCTGCTGCTGCTGTTCACGGTCGGGCTGAAGCTGAAGTGGCGGCAACTGGTCCGGCCTGAGGTGCTGGGCGGCAGCTTGCTGCACTTTGCTATCACCGTGGGTGTCTTTGCGCCGGGCTTGCATTTTTTCATAGGCCTGGACTGGAACCTCGCGCTTCCGGTCGGCATCGCGCTGGCGTTTTCCAGCACGGTGCTGGCGGCCAAGATGCTGGAAGCCAAGCGGGAACTGACCGCATTTCACGGCCGGGTGGCCATCGGCATCCTGATCATCCAGGATCTGATTGCCCTGGCCGTCCTCAGCCTGGGCGGCGGGCACGAGCCGTCACCATGGGCAATGCTCGTCTTTGCCGTACCCATGCTTCGGCCCATCCTGTACTGGCTGATCAACGCCGCCGGCCACGATGAGCTGCTGGTGCTGATGGGCATGATGCTCGCGCTGGTGCTCGGCGGCATTGGCTTTGAATCCGTCGGCCTGAGTCCGGAACTGGGCGCGCTGGTGATGGGCATGCTGCTTGCCAACCACCCGCAGGCCGGTGAGCTGTCGGAATCGCTCTGGGGGCTGAAAGAATTGTTCTTGGTCGGGTTCTTCCTGCAAATCGGCATGTCGGGGCTACCGAACCTGAACGACTGGATTTTTGCGCTGGTCATGACATTGATCTTGCCGCTGAAGGGCATCTTGTTCTACTTCATCCTGACCCGTTTTCGCCTGCGGGCACGCAACGCATTCCTTGGTGCATTGACGCTCTCCGCTTACAGCGAGTTCGGTCTGATCGTGGCCGCCGGGCTGCCGATACTGTCGGACTGGCTGGTGCCGCTGGCTCTGACCGTTGCAGTGTCGTTCTCGCTGGCCGCACCCTTGAACCACCTGGCGCATCCGCTGTTTGAGCGGTTTGAACGCTTTCTGTGCCGTTATGAGCGCGATGACGCCCATCCCGACGAAATCCCTCCGGATCTGAGCAAGATCCGTGTCCTGGTCTTCGGCATGGGCCGGACCGGCACGGCGGCCTACAACGCCATTCACCAGGAAGTAGACGCCATCGCAGCTATCGAGGCCGATCCCTACCGGGTTGATGACCACCGCAAGAAGGGTCG
>JAWLFD010000028.1:0-15354 GCA_041685745.1 Wenzhouxiangella sp. | reverse complement strand
GAGCTGCATCGCCGGTGTTTTTCGGAGAGACCGCCATCAATCTGGACGCAAAGGGTCGCATGGCGATACCGACCCGGTATCGCGACGACCTGGGGTCGGTCTGTGCAAACCGTCTGGTGTTGACCTATTCCGCTTTCGACGCCGGCTGCCTGTGGCTGTACCCGGAGCCGGAGTGGGAACGGGTGCGCGAGCAGGTCATGGCGCTTTCGACCTTCAATCCGAGTCATCGCAGCCTCCAGCGCCGCCTGGTGGGTTCGGCCACCCAGACCGAACCGGACGGCAGTGGTCGCCTGTTGCTGCCTCAGACGCTTCGCCAGGTCGCGGGGCTGGAGAAACGAATCGTTTTGATGGGCATGGGGCAACGCTTCGAGGTCTGGAACGAGAACGTGCTCAACCAGCGCCGGATCGAAGAAGAGCGCGAAATGCAGGAGCAGGCCTCGCCCGAAATGGCTCAGCTGGTTCTGTAGCCGGCATGGGTGCAGTGCAACAACATGTGCCGGTGCTGCTGCGGCCGGCGCTTGATGCGTTGAATCTGGCGCCTGGCTCGACCGTGGTGGACGCCACCTACGGTCGCGGCGGGCACAGCGGCGCGATTCTCGAGCAGTTGGGATCGTCGGGTCGGCTGATCGTGATGGATCGGGACCCCGCCGCCGTTGACCATGCTCGCCGCTGTTTCGGCGGCGATGGCCGGGTTACGGTCCGCCACGGCAGTTTCGGCGACCTGGCCGAGGTGACCAGGCGGGAGAATCTGGTCGGGCGGGTCGACGGGCTGCTGGTCGACCTGGGCGTTTCGTCGCCGCAGCTCGATCAGCCCGAACGCGGATTCAGCTTCCGCGAGGACGGCCCGCTGGATATGCGCATGGATCCTTCCAGCGGTGAACCGGCCTCGGAGTGGCTGGCGCAGGCAGACGAGAACGAACTGACGCGGGTCATCCGCGATTACGGCGAAGAGCGCCACGCGCGCAGGATTGCAAGGACCATCGTGAGGGAACGAGCGCAACAGGCGATCTGCGGCACCGCCCGACTGGCAGCGGTGGTGGCGTCGGCTGCCGGTCGTTCGGCCGATAAGGTGCATCCGGCAACGCGCACCTTCCAGGCCATCCGGATCCACATCAACGACGAGCTGGGCTCGCTGGAGCGCCTGCTGGAGCAGGGCGTGGAGGTGCTGGCGCCGGGCGGTCGGTTCGTGGTCATCAGCTTCCATTCGCTCGAGGACCGGCGGGTCAAGCAGGCCTGGACGCGCCTGTCGCGTCCGCCGGCGGCCTCGCGTCGCCATCCCGCAGCACCGTCTTTTCGTCCGCGCCTGCGCCTGATCGGCAAGCTGGTGCGGCCGGACGAGCAGGAATGCTCGCGCAATCCAAGGGCGCGCAGCGCGCGCATGCGGGTGGCCGAAAAGCTGGCGGAGGTGGCGGCATGATGCGCTGGCTGGCGTTCTTTCTGGCCCTGGGCCTGTTGCTGACCTCGGCGATCGGGGTCATCGCGCTTCGCCACGAGTCGCGCCAGTTGTTTGCCGCGCTTCAGGAAGCCGAATCCGAGCGCGACCAGGCACGCGTGGAGTGGAGTCGGCTTCAGCTCGAGCAGGCCTGGCTGGCCGAGGCCGGCCGGGTGGAGCGTGAAGCCCGCGACCAGCTGGGCATGATCGTGCCCGAGCGGCCGGGGATTCTGGTGGAGGCGCAATGAGCGAGTCGCGCCCACGCAACGTGTCGGCGTTCAGGGTCTGGCTGACCGCGGGCGTGATGTTGCTGGCCGCCGGCGTTCTGGTCGCCCGTGCGGTCAATTTGCAGGTCACCGACACGGAGTTTCTGCAAAGCCAGGGCGAGGCCCGCTTCCTGCGCCAGGTGGAAATCCCGACCGTGCGCGGCAGCATTCTCGACCGTCACGGCGAGCCGTTGGCCGTGTCGACGCCGGTGGCGTCGGTCTGGGCCCATCCGGGCGAGCTGCTGCAGGCCACCGATCGCCTGCCGGAACTTGCCCAGCTGTTGGATACCCCGGCCGACGAGCTGGAGCGGCGGCTCACCCAGCGGGCAGCGCGCGAGTTCGTCTGGCTGCGCCGTCGCGTTCATCCGGAACTGGCCGAACAGGTGGCTGAACTTGCCGTACCGGGCGTTTTCCTGCAGAGCGAGTACCGGCGTTTCTATCCCGCCGCCGAGGTCACCGCGCAGGTTCTGGGCTTTACCAATATCGACGATGCCGGTCAGGAGGGGCTCGAGCTGGCCTACGACTCCTGGCTGCAGGGAGAGCCGGGGGCCAAGCGTGTCATCAAGGACCGTCTCGGGCGGGTCGTGCAGGATGTCGAGCTCATCCGCGAAGCCCGTCCCGGCCGCGACCTGCAGCTGACCATCGACCGGCGCCTGCAGTACCTGGCCTTCCGCCAGCTCAAGCAGGGAATTGCCGAAGTCGGCGCCCGCTCGGGTTCGGTCGTGGTCATGGACGTGACCAACGGTGAAATACTCGCCATGGTCAACTTCCCCTCCTACAACCCCAATACGTCAAGCCGTGCGGTCGGGGAAGGCATGCGCAACCGGGCCATGACCGACGTGCTGGAGCCGGGTTCGGTGATCAAGCCGTTTGCCGTGGCCGCTGCGATGGAGGCCGGGCTGGCCACGCCGGACATGCTGGTCGATACCACGCCGGGTACCCTGCGCGTGTCGGGCCACACGATTCGGGATGTGCGCAACTTCGGTGAGATGACGGTCGAGGGGCTGCTGGTCAAGTCTTCCAATGTCGGTGTGGTCCAGCTGGTGCTGTCGATGGACGCGCGGCACTTGTGGGGCCTTTACTCGCGTCTGGGCTTCGGCACGGTGACCGGAACCGGTTTTCCGGGCGAGTCTGCCGGCGTCCTGCGCGACTACGAGCGCTGGCGCAAGCTGGAGCAGGCTACGCTGGCCTACGGCTACGGTCTGTCGGTGACCCCGCTACAGCTGGTCCGGGCCATGGCCGCCATCGCCGACGGCGGACGGCTGCACCAGCCCAGTTTCATCGTCGGTTCCGAGAACCCGATTCAGTCGGTCATGGATCCGGCCCTGACACGGGACCTGAGACAAATGCTGGAAGCGGCGACCGGACCGGACGGGACCGGGGGGCTTGCCCGCGTTCCCGGCTACCGGGTTGCCGGCAAGACCGGGACGACGCGCATGGTCGGCACTGCAGGCTATGAATCGCGCTATGTCGCCAGCTTTGCCGGTTTTGCGCCGGCATCGCGGCCCCGACTGGCCGCGGTGGTGGTCATCAACGATCCGGCCGGCGATCGCTATTACGGCGGCCAGGTGGCGGCCCCGATCTTCGGCCAGGTCATGGCCGCCGCGCTGCGCCTGTTCAGCGTTCCGCCGGACGATCTGACCACCCTGCTGGCCGCGGCCGGAGACGAGACGTGAGCGCCGTGCGTCCCGCCATCGGATGGATCGAGCTGCTCGATGGTCTGGCAAGCCCTGGCGAGCAGGTCTGGCTGACGGATCTGTGTCTGGATTCGCGCCAGTGCGAGCCCGGCAGTGTCTTTGTCGCGCTGGCCGGTGAACAGGGCCACGGTCTGGATTACCTGCCCCAGGCACTCCAGGCCGGCGCCGTCGCGGTCATCCACGACGGGCGCGCCAGCGCGGCGCACTGCCAGGTGCCGGCGGCAGAGGTGCCGGACCTGGCCGCGCAACTGCCGCTTCTGGCGCGCCGCTGTTTCGGTGCACCCGACGGCATGGACCTGGTTGCCGTGACCGGCACCAACGGCAAGACCTCGGCGGCCTGGCTGCTGGCCCAGGCGCTGGATGCGGCGATGCTCGGCACCCTCGGTCTGGGTCGGCCCGGGGCCGAGCGACCGGGTACCCACACGACGCCCGATCTGCTCAGCCTGTACCGGGGCCTGGCGGCGCTTCGAGATGAAGGCAACCAGCGCGTGGTGCTGGAGGCTTCCTCGCACGCGCTGGCCCAGGGTCGTCTGGCCGGATTGGCCTTTTCCTGCGTGGTCTTCACCGGTCTCGGGCATGATCATCTCGATTACCACGCCGATCTCGACGCCTATTTCGAGGCCAAGGCGCGGCTGTTTACCGACTATCCCAGCGCTCGCCAGATCATCAATCTGGACGATCCCCGCGGGCGCGAACTGGGCGACCGTCTGGGCGCATCCGGCAGCATGCTGGGCTATTCCCTGGAAGACCGGACCGAGGCCGCGGCCCGCCTGCGTCCGCTGCGGCTGGATCTGTCGGGCCTGGCAGCGAATGTCAGTCTGCCAGGGGGGGAAGAGGTGATCGTGCACAGCCGCCTGATCGGACGGGTCAACCTGCACAACATCGCGATCGTGGCCCTGGAGCTGCATGCGCGCGGCCTGGAGCCGGCCGTCATACGCGACCGCATCGGCGCGCTCGACCCGGTCCCGGGTCGCATGCAGGTCGTTGCCGATGGCGCTGGCCGGTTCGCGGTGATTGACTACGCGCATACTCCGGACGCGCTGGAAAAGGCGTTGACCAGCCTGCAGGAGCTCGGCGCCGAGCGAATCTGGTGCGTGTTCGGTTGTGGCGGTGAACGAGATCGGGCCAAGCGCCCGATGATGGGCCGGATGGCCGAATCCCTGGCCGACCGCGTGATCCTGACCGATGACAATCCGCGCAGCGAGGATGGCACCGCCATCATCCGTGAGATTCAGGCCGGCATGCGTCATCCCGCCCGCAGCCGAGTGATCCGCAACCGCGTCGATGCCATTCGCACGGCGCTGGCCGAATGCCAGCCGGGCGAGCTGGTGCTGATCGCCGGCAAGGGGCATGAGACACGGCAATGGATCGGCAAGCGGGCCCATGCCCACTGCGACGCGACGGTCGTGCGCGAGGCGCTGGAGGAGGTGGCCTGATGCGGTTGCGGCTGAGCGAAATCGCCGAGTGCACCGACGGCCGGATGATCGGCGAGGATGTCGAGGTTCGCGGTATGACCCACGACAGCCGCCACGTCCATCCCGCAGACCTGTTCGTGGCCCTGCCCGGCGAGCGTTGTGACGGTCACGCCTTCGCTCCCGACGCGATCGGACAGGGTGCGGCGGCGGTTCTGGGAAGTCGGCTGCTGGAGGGTGATTTTCCCCAGGTCGCGGTGAGCGACCCGCGCCGGGCCATGGGCCAAATTGCCGCGACCTGGCGCGATCGCCTGGCGGTGCAAGTGGTCGGGATCACCGGCAGCAACGGCAAGACCACGGTCAAGGAAATGAGCGCCGCGGTGCTGTCGGCGGCCGGCCCGACGGCGGCGACCCGGGGCAACTACAACAACGAGATCGGGGTTCCGCTGACCCTGGCCGCGCTGACCGATCAGGACCGCTATGCCGCCATCGAGATGGGCGAGGCCCGGCCGGGCGACATCCGCTACCTGGCCGAGATGGCCCGCCCGGTGGTCGGGGTGATCACCAACGCCGGCCCGGCCCACCTGGAAACCATGGGCAGCCTCGAGGGCGTGGCCCGGACGACCGGCGAGCTTTTGACCGCCCTGCCGGTCGACGGCACTGCGGTGATCAACGCAGACGACCGCTTCGCCGACTTCTGGCGCGAGCTCGCCGGCGCGCGGCGCGTGGTGACCTTCGGGATGGATGCCGATGCGGACGTGCGCGGGATGCCCGACCAGGGTCGGCTGCGGATCGTGCTCGCCGACGGCGAGGTGATGTTCCGACCGGCCTTGCCGGGCCGGCACAACCTGCTCAACGCCCTGGCTGCGGTGGCGGTGGGTCGGGCCATGGACGTGCCCATCAAGGCCGCGATCGAGGCGCTCGAGCAGATGACCGGGCTGCCCGGGCGCCTGCAGGTGCGTCACCATCCGGACGGCTGGACGCTGGTCGACGACACCTACAACGCCAACCCGGCGTCTTTGTACGCGGGTCTGCAGGTGCTTGAGGAACTCGGCGGCGAGCGCTGGCTGGTGCTGGGCGACATGGCCGAACTGGGTCCGGACACCGAGAAGCTGCACGCCGAGATGGGTCAGGCCGCGGCCGATCTGGGGGTGCGCCGACTCTTCTGCCTGGGGCCGGTTAGCCACAACAGCTGCGAAGCGTTCGGCGCGGGGGCAGTGCATTTCGAGTCGCATCGAGCTTTGTTGGCGGCGCTGTCGGCCGATCTCCACGCCGGGGTCAACTGTCTGGTCAAGGGCTCGCGTTCCATGGCCATGGAGCAGGTCGTTTCCGGTCTGCTCGGGGAGGCGGGCTGATGCTGGTGTGGCTGTTCGAACAAGTCCTGCTGCTGGATGTCGCGCTGTTCGGCTTCATCACCTTCCGGACGATCATGGCCGCACTGACCGCCATGGCCGTTTCCCTGGCTATCGGCCCGTTCTTCATCCGCCACATGACCGAGCGCCAGTACGGCCAGCCGATCCGCGAACTCGGACCCGACAGCCACCAGATCAAGGCCGGCACGCCGACCATGGGCGGCGCCATGATCCTGATCGCCATCGTCGTCAGTACCTTGCTGTGGTCCGACATGGCCAATCGCTATGTCTGGACCGTGCTGTTCGTGACCGTGGCTTTCGGTCTGATCGGTTTCGTCGACGACTACCGCAAGCTCAAGCTCAAGGACAGCGCCGGTCTCCCGGCCCGCTGGAAATATCTGCTCCAGTCGCTGGCCGCGCTCGGCGTCGGGGTGTTTCTCTATACAAGCGCCGATGTGGCCGCCAATACCCAGCTGTTCGTGCCGTTTTTCAAGGACGTGGCCATTCCGCTGGGGCTGGGCTTCATCGTCCTGACCTATTTCGTCATCGTCGGCTCGTCCAACGCGGTCAACCTCACCGACGGGCTGGACGGACTGGCAATCATGCCGGCGGTCTTCGTGGCCACGGGCTTAGGGATATTTGCCTACGCCACCGGCAACACGGTGTTTGCCGACTACCTGCAGATCGCCTACGTGCCCGGGGTTGGTGAACTGGCGATCTTCTGCGCCGCGCTGGCCGGGGCCGGGCTGGGTTTCTTGTGGTTCAACACCTATCCGGCCTCGGTCTTCATGGGCGACATCGGCGCGCTGGCCGTGGGTGCGGCCCTGGGCCTGGTGGCGGTCGCCGTGCGCCAGGAAATCGTTTTCATCGTCATGGCCGGGATCTTCGTCATCGAGACCCTGTCGGTCATCCTCCAGGTGGCCTCGTTCAAGCTGACCGGCAAGCGCATCTTTCGCATGGCCCCGATTCACCACCACTTCGAGCTCAAGGGCTGGCCCGAGCCGAAGGTGATCGTGCGGTTCTGGATCATCGCCGTGATGCTGGTCCTGGCCAGTTTGGCAACGCTGAAAATCCGGTGATGCGGCCATGAGTAGAAGACGCCAGGCCCATCGCTGGAAGGACGCCCCCCGCACCGCCGGGCTGGATCCGGTGCTCCTGATTACCGCCAGCGGACTGCTGGCCATCGGCGTGGTCATGGTCGCCTCGACCTCGATCGCGACCGCCGAAAGCTACTCGGTGACGGTCTGGCATTTCGTTATCCGGCACCTGATCTACATTGGCTTCGGTCTCCTACTGGCCGCGTGCCTGAGGCTGGTCGGGACGCGCCAGATCGAAGCGCTGGCGCCCTATGGTCTGGTGGCAGCGGTGGCCGTGCTGTTGCTGCCGTTCATCCCCGGCCTCGGTCACGAGGTCAACGGATCGACCCGCTGGATCAACCTGGGCGTGGCGCGCTTCCAGGTGGTCGAGGCCGCCAAGCTGCTGATCATCCTGTTCGTTGCCGTCTACCTGGCCCGCCGCCCGGAGCTGGGCCGGCGCGGTTTCGGCGACACCCTCAAGCCCCTGCTGGCGGCCGGCCTGCTCGGCCTGATCCTGCTCAAGCAGCCCGACATGGGTTCGGCGGTGGTCATCGTGACCATCGTCGGCGGCATGGTCTGGCTTGCCGGTGCGGCCTGGCGCCACCTGTTCGTGCTCGGCCTGACCAGCGTGCCGCTGATCACGGTGGCGGCCCTGGAGCCCTATCGCCTGCAGCGGGTGCTGACCTTCGTCGATCCCTGGGCCGACCCGTTCAACGCCGGATTTCAGCTCACCCAGGCGCTGATTGCGGTCGGCCGTGGCCAGATTACCGGCGTCGGGCTGGGTGCGAGCGTGCAGAAGCTCTACTACCTGCCCGAGGCGCACACGGACTTCATCTTCGCCGTGCTGGCCGAGGAATTCGGGCTGATCGGTATCGCCCTGGTCCTGGTGCTCTTCGGCTTGCTGGTCGGACGCATCCTCCAGGTCGGCTTGAAGGCGCAGGCGATGGATCGAGCGTTCCAGGCCTTTCTGTGCTGGGGCGTGGCGCTGTGGATCGGCATCCAGGCCCTGGTCAGTATCGGGGTCAATCTGGGCCTGCTGCCGACCAAGGGGTTGACCCTGCCGCTGATCTCGGCCGGCGGTTCGAGCCTGATCATGACCATCCTCGGCATCGGCCTGGTCGTCCGGGTGCAGTGGGAGCTGCAGCGCGAGACCCTGGCCCGGCCGCGTCGGCGCGAGCGGTGGGCGGTATGAGCGAGCGCCGGGTGACGATCATGGCGGCCGGCACGGGCGGACATATCTTTCCGGGGCTGGCCGTCGCCCGGACGCTGCGCGAGCGCGGTGCCGAGGTGCGCTGGCTGGGCACGCCCGGCGGCCTCGAGAATCGGCTGGTCCCGGCCGCGGGCCTGGAGCTGGACCGGATTCGTATCGCCGGCCTGCGGGGGCGCGGCGCGCTGGGTTGGCTGCTGGCGCCGCTGCGCGTGCTGCGGGCGATGCTCCAGGCCCGTCGCATCTTTCGTCGGCAGCGGCCGGGCTGTGTCCTGAGCATGGGCGGCTACGTCGCCGGGCCGGGCGGCCTGATGGCACGGCTGATGGGCATTCCGCTGGTCATCCACGAGCAAAACGCCTTGCCGGGACTCACCAATCGCCTGCTGCGGCCGCTGGCCCGGCGGGTATTCGGCGGTTTTCCCGACGGGCTCAAGGCCGCCGTTCACAGCGGCAATCCCGTGCGCGCCGACATTCTGTCGCTGCCGCCACCGGCGCAGCGCTTCGCCGGTCGCGCCGGTTCGTTGCGGCTGCTGGTCATCGGCGGCAGCCAGGGCTCGGCCGCGCTCGGCCGGATCGTGCCGCGGGCGCTGGCGCTGATGCCGGCCGCGGATCGCCCTCGGGTTGTGCACCAGGCCGGACGCCAGCTCGATGCCACCCGGCGGGAATATGCGCTCAGCGGCGTCGAGGCCGAGATCGTGGAATTCGTTGACGACATGGCCGATGCCTGGGCCGGGGCCGACCTGGCGATCTGCCGTGCCGGTGCCCTGACCGTGGCGGAACTGGCCGCGGCCGGCGTGGCCAGCGTGCTGGTGCCGTTTCCGCATGCGGTGGACGATCACCAGACGGCCAACGGCCGCTACTTGAGCGAAGCCGGCGCGGCGTGGCTGGAACCCGAGCAGACCCTGACCCCGCAGCGGCTGGCGGCACGCCTGTCCGAAGCCGACCGACCGTCGCTGCTGGCGATGGCCGAGCGCGCCCGTTCGCTGGCCCGTCCCACGGCGGCTGCGACGGTCGCCGGCGCTTGCCTGGAGGTGATCGAATGAACCGCGGTCAGCGTCCGGCTCCCAGCCTCATGCACCGGGTCCGCCAGATCCACCTGGTCGGCATCGGTGGCGCCGGGATGAGCGGCATCGCCGAGGTCCTGGTCAACCTCGGGTTTGCGGTAAGCGGGTCGGACCTGGCCGAGTCCGACACCGTGCAGCGGCTGCGCCGGCTGGGCGTGGTCGTCCACCGTGGTCACCACGCGAATCACCTGGGTCAGGCCGACGTGCTGGTGGTCTCCGGCGCCGTGGGCGAAGACAACGAGGAACTGATGGCCGCCCGGGCGCGCCGGATTCCGGTCGTGGCGCGGGCGGAAATGCTGGGCGAGCTGATGCGCTTCCGCCAGGGCATCGCCGTGGCCGGAACGCACGGCAAGACGACCACCACCTCGCTGCTGGCCGGCATCCTGGCCCACGGGGGGCTGGATCCGACCTTCATCATCGGAGGGCTGGTCAACGCCTTCGGCTCTCATGCGCGCCTCGGCGAGGGTCGGTACCTGGTTGCCGAGGCCGACGAGAGCGATGCCTCCTTCCTCCAGCTTCAGCCGGTGATCTCGGTGGTGACGAATATCGACCGCGACCACCTCGATGCCTATCAGGGCAGTTTCGATCGTTTGCAGCAGGCGTTCCTGGAGTTTCTGCACCATCTGCCGTTTTTCGGCGTGGCGGTGCTGTGCATCGACGACCCCCATGTCGCCCAACTGGTGCCCGAGGTCGGCCGCAGCGTGGTGACTTATGGCTTTGATGACGGCGCCGACGTGCGTGCCTCCGATCTGACCCAGGACGGGCGCAGCATGCGTTTTCTGCTTTGGTTGCCGGACCTCGAGCAGGGCATTCCGGTGACCCTGGCCCAGCCCGGTCGGCACAACGTTCAGAATGCGCTGGGTGCGGCGGCGGTGGCCTGGGAGCTTGGTCTGGATACGGACGCCATCGCGGCTGGCCTGGGCGCGTTCGAGGGTATCGGCCGGCGGTTTGCCGAGTTGGGAGAGCTGCGCTTCGGTGATCGCCGGGTTCTGGCCTTCGAGGACTACGGTCACCATCCCACGGAACTCGATGCCGTGCTCCAGGCGGCGCGGGCAGGCTGGCCGCAACGACGCCTGGTGCTGGTGTTCCAGCCGCATCGCTTCACCCGCACGCGGGATCAGTTCGACGCCTTCGCCCGGGTTCTCGGGCTGGTCGACGAACTGGTGCTCGCCGATATCTACGCGGCCGGAGAGGCGGCGATCGCGGGCATCGATTCCGATGCTCTGGCTCGGGCCATCGCCCAGCGCAGCGAAATTCCCGTTCACCGGGTCGGCGGGATCGACGAAGTGCCGGACGTTCTGCGGCAGTGCCTGCACGATCAGGATTTGTTGCTGGTCATGGGCGCCGGCGATGTCGGTCGCCTGGGGACCACGCTGGCCACTATGGCCACGGGAGAACACGCATGACCGGCAGCGAAGCACAGCGTCTGGGTCACGTGGCGCTGGTGGTCGGCGGCGACAGCGCCGAGCGCGAGATTTCGCTGCGCGGCGGTCGCGCCGTGGCCAGCGCACTGCAGAGCCTGGGCGTGCAGTTCAGCGTGGTCGACGGACCGCGGAGACTGCTCGAGCAGGTCGCGGCCGGGCACTTCGACCGTGTGTTCAACCTGCTGCATGGCCGCGGCGGCGAAGACGGCGCCCTGCAGGGTGCCCTGCGACTGTACGGCGTGCCGGTCACCGGATCGGGGGTGCTGGGATCGGCGCTGACCATGGACAAGGTTCAGACCAAGCGAGTCTGGCAGGCTTGTGAACTGCCGACGCCGGCTTGGCGGCTGGCGACGGCAGCTCAACAGGCCGAGCCCGTGCTCGCCGCGCTCGGTTTGCCGCTGTTCGTCAAACCGGCACGCGAGGGCTCCAGCATCGGCATGAGCCGGGTCAATGCGCCGGATCAGCTGGCGCCGGCCATTGAGCGGGCCCTGGAGCATGATCCGAACGTGCTCGTCGAAAAACTGATCGAAGGCCGCGAGTTCACCGCCGCGGTCCTGGATGGCCGCGTGTTGCCCCTGATCGAACTGAAGACCGGCCGCGAGTTCTACGACTACGCGGCCAAGTACGAGTCCGGTGACACTGAGTATGTCTGCCCGTGCGATCTGCCGGAAAGCATCGAAGCACGGCTGGCCCGCCTCTGCCTGGACGCCTTCGAGGTGGTCGGTGCGGCCGGCTGGGGACGGGTCGATTTCATGCTCGATGCCGTCGGGCAGGCGTGGCTGCTGGAGGTCAACACGACGCCCGGCATGACCGAAAAATCACTGATGCCCATGGCCGCACGGGCCGCCGGCATCGAATTCAAGGAACTGGTATGGCGGATTCTGAACCGTTGCCGAACCGACTGAACAAGGCTTCGCTGCTGGCGGGGCTTCTGACCCTGGGTGTGGTGCTGGTCGCCGGCATCTGGCTGCGCGCCGGAGTGATCGGGGCCGAGCGCTGGCCGGTGCGCTGGCTGGACGTCGAAGGCGAGCTGCACCGCACCAGCGCCGGCCAGATCCGTTCGGCGGCGGTGGATCCGGCCTCGGCGGGCTTTTTCGCGACCGATCTCGATGCCGTTCGCGGCGCGGTCGAAGCGCTCCCCTGGGTGGCGGTGGCGGCCGTCGGGCGACAGTGGCCTGACGCCCTGCACATCCGGGTGGTCGAACATCGGCCGGTGGCGCGCTGGAACCGGGACCGACTGTTGAGCGATCAGGGCAAGGTGTTCGAAGTCAGCGGCAGCGGCAGTATGCAGGGGATGGCCGCTCTGGACGGGCCGGAAGCGCGACGCGAGGAGGTGCTGGAAAACTGGCGGCAGATGCGGCATCGACTGGCGTCGGTCGGCCAGGATATCGATCAGCTGAGCGTGGACGAACGCGGCGCCTGGACGGTGCGCCTGGACAGCGGGCAGATTCTTGCGCTGGGTCGTGAAAACATCCATCGGCGCCTGCAGCGCTACATCCGGGTGCACGACGAACTGCGCTCCACGGGCCGGCCGATTGCCCGCGTCGACCTGCGCTACACCAACGGGCTGTCGGTGCGCTGGGCCGATGAAGCGGCGCCGGAGGTGGCGCATCGTGGCTAAGCGGCAGGAAAAATCCCTGGTTGTGGGCCTGGACATCGGCACCAGCAAGATCGTCGCCATCGTCGGCGAGGTCCAGCCCGACGGGCAGGTCGAGGTCATCGGCCTGGGCTCGCATCCGTCGCGGGGGCTCAAGCGCGGCGTGGTGGTCGACATCGAATCCACCGAGCAGTCGATCCAGCGCGCGGTCGAAGAAGCCGAGCTGATGGCCGACTGCGAGATTCACTCGGTGTTTGCCGGCATCGCCGGTTCGCACGTGCGCTCGCTCAACTCCCACGGCGCCGTCGCGATCCGCGACAAGGAAGTCACCGAAGCCGACCTGGAGCGCGTGCTCGAGTCCGCCCGCGCCGTTGCCGTGCCTGCCGATCAGCGTATCGTCCACGTGTTGCCGCAGGAATATGTCATCGACTCCACCGACGGCATCCGCCAGCCGGTCGGCATGTCCGGGGTTCGTCTGGAGGCGCGCGTTCACCTGGTGACCGCGGCCGTCAGCGCCGTTCAGAACGTGACCAAGTGCGTGGCCCGGTGCGGGCTGCAGGTCGATGACCTGATCCTCCAGCAACTGGCCTCCAGCTACGCGGTGCTCAGCGACGACGAAAAGGACCTGGGCATCGCCCTGGTCGATATCGGCGCCGGGACGACCGACGTGGCGGTGTTCACGGAAGGCGCCATCCGCCACACCCTGTGCATCCCGATCGCCGGTGATCTGGTCACCAACGACATCGCCGTGGCCTTGCGCACGCCGACCGTGCATGCCGAAGAGATCAAGATCAAGTACGCCTGCGCGCTCGAGCAGATGGCCGGCAGCGACGAAACCATCCAGGTTCCCAGCGTCGGCGACCGTCCCCCACGGCGCCTGGAACGCCAGACCCTGGCCCAGGTCGTCGAGGCGCGCTACCGCGAGCTGTTCAACCATGTGCACAAGCATCTGCGCCAGTCGGGCTTCGAGTCCATGATCCCGGCCGGCCTGGTCCTGACCGGGGGCGGCTCGAAGATGGAAGGCGTGGTCGAGCTGGCCGAGGAGATTCTGCACATGCCGGTTCGCCTGGGCAGCCCGCACGGCGTGGTCGGCCTGTCCGATGTCGTCAATAACGAAATCCACGCCACCGGCGTGGGGCTGCTGCTCTACGGCAGCCGCATGGAAGGCAGCCGCAGCAGCCTGATCAGCCGCGGCCGCGAAGGAATCTGGAGCCGGATCAAGAGCTGGTTCCAGGGAGAGTTCTAGATGAAAGAAAGATTTGCTTTCGGGCAAGGCCCGGGCCGGTGGTGCCAAGCACCCGGCAAGAGGTGCAAGCCACCGGCCACTCTTGACCGGCCCTTGTCCGAATACCCGTTGATTGTTGAATGACTGAGCGAGGAGTGCAAGATATGCCTTTTGAACTGATCGAGAACTACAACCCGGGGGCGACCATCAAGGTGGTCGGAATCGGGGGCGGCGGCGGCAACGCCGTCAACCAGATGGTCGATGCCGATATCGAGGGCGTGGAATTCATCTGCGTCAACACCGATTCGCAGGCGCTGCGCAATTTTGCCGGCAAGGCCAGCCTGCAGATCGGGTCCAGCGTGACCAAGGGCCTCGGCGCCGGGGCCAACCCGGAAGTCGGCCGCCAGGCCGCGCTCGAGGACCGCGACCGCATCAGCGAGATGCTGTCGGGCTGCGACATGGTCTTCATCACCGCCGGCATGGGCGGTGGTACGGGGACCGGGGCGGCGCCGGTGATCGCGCAGACCGCCAAGGAGATGGGCATCCTGACCGTGGCCGTGGTGACCAGGCCGTTTCCTTTCGAAGGCCAGCGACGCATGGCGATCGCCCAGCAAGGGATCGACGAGCTCGGCCACCACGTCGACTCGCTGATCACCATCCCCAACGCCAAGCTGCTCAGCGTGCTCGGAGACGAAGTCTCGCTGCTCAACGCGTTCAAGGCCGCCAATCAGGTCCTGTCTGGCGCCGTCCAGGGCATTGCCGAACTGATCACGCGTCCCGGCCTGATCAACGTCGATTTCGCCGACGTGCGCACGGTCATGAGCGAGATGGGCATGGCGATGATGGGCGCCGGTAGCGCGTCCGGAGAGGACCGGGCGCTGATGGCGGCGCAGTCGGCGATCGGCTCGCCCCTGCTCGAAGACGTCAACCTCAACGGCGCCTGCGGCATCCTGGTCAACGTCACCGCCGGCATGACCCTGACCATGAAGGAGTTCGAGGAAGTGGGCACCACCATTGCCGACCTGGCCAGCGAAGACGCCACGGTGGTCATCGGTACCGTGATCGATCCCGACATGGGCGACGAAATCCGGGTCACCGTGGTTGCCACCGGCCTCGGCGAGGTCCGGCCTCGGGTCCAGGAAAAGCCGGTGCGAGTGGTGCGCACGGGAACCGACAATCAGCCGGTCTTCAGGGGTCGCGAGCGGGAGGATCATCGCCCGGCCGGCTCGGCGACCGACACCGGCGAAGGCGGGGAAACCCGCCGCCTGTTTGGCGAGCAGAAGGAGCTCGATTACCTCGACATTCCGGCTTTTCTGCGCAACCAGGCCGATTGATCGACCGCACCTCGCTCGCTCTTTTTGACGGTGGCCGTCCGACGGCCACCGCTCTTTGACGGCGAGGACGTGACAAAAAGGCAACAATCAGTGTTGTTAATACGCTACAAGTGTTGCGAATGTGATGAAATATGACTTTTTTGCGACGAAAGCCTATGCTAAAATCCCGGAATTGGATGGATGAAGTCTCAGCAAGGCGGGAGTTCCCTTGGTCAACCAACGTACCCTGAAGAATGTAATCCGGGCCACCGGCGTCGGGTTGCACACC